>VMSV01000006.1 GCA_013791935.1 Desulfobacteraceae bacterium
AATAGACTATGACGCTAGCAGCAATCTCTTAAGCGAAGACACAGCAGCAATTGCAACATGGCAAATACTTTCAATCAAACCAGACAAAAAGAGCCCGCTTACCAAGCCAAAAAAAATGGCATCAAAATCAAGCTTAACGGAATAGGTGTAGTTTTTCAGAACTTCATTTTGTACGTCGGGAATGGGTGCAAGAAATGCCTGGGTATAAGCGTTCCATGATCCTTTTCTGAAAAGGCCAATCGCCTCTTTGAGTTCTAAGTTGCGGCCATAGATCGCCTGTATACTCTTACCCCCATCATGAAACACGGGGTCACCGCTCTTTTTGTAGTGAGCGATCAATTTTTCCATGCTGCCGCCAAAGTGTTTTTGCGCTTCATCTTTAAACTCGTGGAGGCTTCTTTCGGACTCAAGAAAATGGGACTCAAGACTCTTTCCATACTGATCAACGAACATGGGAACCTGGACGCCAATGAGTACACCACCCAAAAAGAGGGTTAATCTTAAATAGGAAAACAGGGTTGCCACTTTGCCTCCTTTTGAGTCTCCGCTGGGCTTAACCGGGCCAGTCGATGATTTTATGTGTTTTAAACATTCTTTACCGTCTCCAATCCCGTCTTTTATCGTGCATTTTGACTGCATCTATCATAACATAGGATCCAAAGCCAAAAAAAATCAAATTCCAACCTAATTTGAGCGATTTTCGAGTTTGCCGCAAATGCAAGGAAAAGCCATGAAAAGCATCATCCTGTTTGTGGATCAACTAAACTGGGCAGTGGTGATTGTGTTGTGCGCCACCCTGGGACTTGCGCCATTTTCACCGCCGCATATTGTTGAAAAATTATCCATGCTGATGAAAGGGAATCTTGTGAAACCCCTGGATTGGTTTGATCTATTTTTTCATGGGGTTCCCTGGATCATTTTGATCATGAAAATCGTCTCTTTTTTTGCGAAAAAAGCCTGACGGATTTATTCCCGCCGACCTCTGACGGCCATTCATTTCATGCGCCTGTTTCAGTTGGCCAAGTCTGCCTTTGACTCTTATAAGAATGGCAAGCGCCAAAGGCCAGCTGCGCGCAGTTCCTTTCATTCGATTGCAGCTTTTGGTAGACGATCATCCATGACTCACATGGTATCCGAATAGATATGAAAAAATGGAGTATTTAAGCCATGAGTCCAATGTCGACCATTATAATAATATTGTTTGCCTTCCATAATTATCCACGAGTTTTCTAAGAGCCCGGAGGGGATAGCATGGTCATCAATATTTCTATCCGTCAATCCATCAAACTCTAGAAAGAAATTGTCTTTAATATCTTTTTTAGAAACTGTGCCAACATAGGTACAGGAGGATTGGGCACCTTCCTCATAATGCAATGTACCTTTAAACTGAGCTACCAGACCTTCGATATCTGCTAATGCGTTTAATTGCATTAAGAACCGGTTGTTTGCTTGAATGAATTCCACTCCTGATGCCGGTTGAAGCATAATATCAGTCCCTTTGGGTAAAGTGGCACTGGCTTGAGCCTTACTTGTAGGTTGAATTTGATACATCGTATTGCTGCTATTTTTCTTATATTGCAACATCCTCTTAAAACCACTTTGTGCAATTCGGCAAGCCGCTTCCTGTGTTTTAATCAAGGATTGATCTGTAACTTCACCCAAAGAGGTAAAAGCTAAATTATCTTTGGCCCATTTATCGAATTGACCGGCGGGATATTTTTGGAGATACTCCTCAAAAGCTTTTGTGGTTGGCCTTTTCTCGGCTTCATAATACTGATCAACCTCCTCAGTAAATGGTGCGTGTTTCCCTTCCGGACGAGCGTTAAGGTATGCTTTTATAATATCCATATTTTTATTGTTTAGATTATTGATATTGAGCGTTCCTGACTCTTCAATTAAGTTATCGCATCGTCTAATTGCTTCATCAACCTTTGAACTTTTTGCGTAGGCTTTCATGAATTCACCATAGGCGTTAATGGTATTGGCCCTTTCCGCCCTGCCAAATGCAACAAAATCGTCAGGAGCTCTTTCCTGCTGAGGCTTGATCCAAATAGCAATTTTACCATCGACATTTAGACCACTTAGAAATCTAAGCGTACCACCGGCCGATGGATAATCTTCATAAAGAGCTTCATCCGGAAGATTCGGGCCAGCAATCGCTGTTGCTGCACCAGAGACTTTCAATTGAAGATAACCGGCTTCTCTTTTCCACTCAAAAGCACCAGATGGCCCCAAACGCCCAATTTCTTTATTTCCATCATAAATGACGAAAGGTATTGCTCCGCCCCACATGCTGCTATCTCTCTCGATTTTAATGGATACAGGGTTATTAATTACTTCTATATCTTCCTTGCTTTGAACAGGCATTTGTGTTGATGCATAGAACATCGATGGACATCCACATAAGAAGAGCATTGCTACTGCTGAGAAGAATATTGAGATTAATTGCATAAAAAAGCTCCTTTCCTAACCGTATGAAGCCATGGCCTGGCCGGGTGCGGCATGAACCTGAAAATATAGGGTAACCCCGCTATGGGTGAATCCTGTCGATATCCTCAGAAACGATGAGAGTAGAAATAATGCTCTCATAATCTTTCTCGGTTTGATCAGACTTGTTAGGCCTTAACCCGATCATCAAAGTGCTCATAACGCCAGGTGTCTTCGGTGACCAGAAATGAAGATTGGTACTTTTTCCTCCGTTTGCCATCTCCACATCCACACGTACAACATCAAAACCGCCTATCTTAACGAGTCTGCATGAGCCACCTGTGATACGGCCGCCGGATAAACTTTTGCCCTTCTCAAACTGGACATCTTCTCGTCTTAGAATCTCCTTCAGAAAATCGGTTTGGTCGGGGATCACAAGCGTCCAACCAATGAGCTGAGCGTCGGTTGGCTTCTGGAAAATCTCGAACTCTCCCATGTGCGGCGTTGTGGCACCGGCTTTTTCGTATTGCCTCAATCCGGGAGCAAGGTCGGTCGCGAACTCCCTCTTCGCTCCAGCCTTGTCTGAATCGGAAAACGAGTTCCACCCAAGTGGGATAAAGGCCGTAAAATGACCGATTTTGCATGGCCTGCTCTGGTGGGATGGGTCCTGGGCGAAAACCGTTTGGAAAATAGGCAAAAACAGGAGAGTGGCAAGAATGATTGCGAAGATTGTTCTATCTTTCATGATTTAGTTTTCTTTCTATTTTGATGAGTTTTATTTATCTGCGAGGGTTTCAGCCTTGTCACGTACGCACCGCACGGAATGGCCTGTATTCATGCCCCCATTGTCTCGGGCGACTTGCTGGTAGCCAAAGTGCATTGCGTGGTACCATGCATTCCATTTGTCGTTCTTGCCCGCTGTCCACCAGAATGTAATGTTGCCCATATGGTTGAAAGATGCATCTTCGTAAAACCGTGCACCACAAGCCTTGGCTGCGAAGCCTCCGGGGTCTTTAAGTTTCGCGAATGCTGAACCTGTGCCTCCGCATGAGGTTATCAAAGTCTGCCATTCACTATCTGTTGGAACGTGCCATCCTTCGGGCGCGAGTCCTCGTGGGTCGCTGACGGCATACCAGTTGTAAAGCTTGCCGTATTTCTCCCCGTTTTGCGGGTCGTTGTTGTAGTAACACCATGCGGGACTCTCACTTCCATAGGAAGCCAGCCATTCCTGCGCTGTTTTGGCCTCGGGGATGGCTTCTCCGTTTCTGAATGTGGACACATCCAAGTTCTCAACCATCCACTCTTGCGATCCAATGGTCGCAGTTTTGTATAGTTGTGTGGCTTTGTCCGGGGCTTCATCGGACATCTTGCCGTCTTCAGCAAATGCTGTCGCGGCCATAAACCCCATCAGGGAAAAAACGAGAATACGAATTGCGTTGGATATTGTTTGCATTGTTCTCATGGTGTTCCTTTCTGTGCCATTCCGGATTCCGGCCTTCGCTGGAATGACAATCGTTGAAGTATATAATGGCCGGATTAGTAGAAAGATGCCCCATCGTCTATTTTCCTGTATTTCGAAGTTTTGCCAGGGCCTCTCTCATGGCAAAGGACGCGTTTCCATCCGTTTCGTCTTGTAGAGCCTTCTCAAGAGGTTTAACCCCTTCTTTTAGGTGTAGGTTCCCCACCTGAAAAGCTGCAGATCGACGAACAAATATAGAGCTGTCACTTAGACAACTGAATAATTTTTCGATGATACGGGGATCGCTCAAAACAGCAGGCCATCTCGTCAACTCAAGAATGGATTTTTCTCTCATGATATCGTCATTCGATGCGAAGCATTGCATGAACCAGGATGTGTCTCTTGCTGCACCCAGCCGATATTGTTTCCCGTTGCTTGATACCGTTCCTTTTCCCGATAAATATCTCCATGCGCCCTTGTATTTTCGAAAACACAGGGGATACTGGTCCGGGGATGCCACCGAGAAGCTTAGGTAATCTCGCGAGAAATTTCCAGCAAACCTGAGATACGAACCCTCTCCGGTAAACAGAGAAACACCTCTCAGCTCAACGTCCAATTCCGGCCCTAAAACATTTTTTTCACTAAAACCATCTCCCGGTCTTTCCGCGACGACCCCTTTGTCCTCATAGATCGTTGCGCCTCCTATTTCGTCAGCATCTTCAGACAAAAAATTGCCGGTGGGGAAATTAAACATGAAGGGAGCGATTTCATTCTCAATGACGTCTGCTTCTTTCGAGCAACTTGCAAATGCAATCAGACATGAACCAATAATTAACGCGAATAATATGGATCGGATCATCCTTCACCTCCTATCAAGGGGTCAATACAGGCTAAAAAATATTGGGGGGAAATTGTATCAATTACTCTTATCCCAACCTTCATCCACGACCAGCATAAACTGAACATTGTCTACGGTTGCTACTATTAGAATTTCAACTTCCCCAAATTTGGTCGACTTTATCAGCCCATCTCCAAAATCCTTTTCGATATCAAATACATTCTCTCCAGAATCTCCTGTTTCAATAATCTTTTCACAAGATCCCATTGTCGGCTTGGCTATATAAAAACTGTTAGTGGTTCCATTCGGCAACATTAAGTCGACTTTTCCAGTGACCGTGCCCTCGTAGAATAAATTTTTACAAACTCCAACAATTCCAGTGTATTTATAAAGTATGCCTTTTGGAGACTTCATTCGTGTTACGAAGTAGGCCTTTCCCTCTGGCCATTTATTATCCATTCGGCCTGCAAATACTCCGGCTCCTTCAGTGGCAAAGTAATTATTGTTATCAATAAAAATAATACCATCTTTAGCCTTATTCGCCCTTACGCCCAAAGTTGCCTTGGTCGCGGGATTAAATGTTAAGGTCATCCAATCCTCCGGCTTCAAATTGCTAAGATCCAATTTGGTATTTGTAAATTGGCCCCCGTATACACATGGGTTAAATGTTAACAGCGACAGAACGGTAATGATTATTGCCAATGCTTTTTGACCTACTTTGTATTTTGTTTTCATGGCTACTCCTATTCTTTTAGGAAAGGCATCAGGATGCCGAGGAATTGGATATAAAATTCTTTCCAAACTGATTTTCTGTGAGAACTTCCTTCCATCTTTACCTCTCCCTCTTCTCTGCCTATGGACACTTTACTGCCTGAAATATTATCCATTGTCCCGCACAGAGAGATCGAGATGGATTGTTCTGGGACTAAGGGATAACGAAATTATTGATATACCGTTTATAGTGTCCGTATTTTCAATTTACGGTCGGCATTGTAGGGGCGGAAACAGCTCGATTTTGGTATATTAGCATTTTCAGATCCCCTAAAGTGATTCGGAGGCCGGCGGGATGATGGATAAAATGCTGTGGAACTGAGCCTCTGGACGTCCCTGAGAACTTAACAGCGGATATGGGGATTGTAAAGCATATATTTGGTCTTTAATAAGATATTAACGGGTTATATTCACATCCAATGCGGAAAGGCGAATCGATTCGGGGGTCGATGATCTTATCCAACATATACCAAATCTGACACCAGAAATCCTTTAGGATAAAAAGCCTAAGGGTTGGGGGTTTTTGGCCTTCCGATTCAATGTCCTCAGAAAAAGGATGAGAAACCCTGCTGTAATCGTAACATCAGCCACATTGAAAATGCCTGTGCGCAAAGTTCCGATGCCAAGATTTATAAAGTCCACGACCAGGCCCCCATAGGCTATGCGGTCTATAAGGTTTCCAACCCCACCGGCAAAAAACAGGGACACAGCCAGGACCTCGGAGAAATGGCCGGGTTTGCACAAAAACAGGTAAACCAAAGTGCCGAGGACCAGGATTCCTGTGCCAAAGGTAAAAATACCCTGCCGCCAGGGTTCCGGCAATGAAGACCCCAGGCTCAGAAAAGCACCGGCGTTGTACACCATGTCCAGGCGCACGGTGTCCCCCCAACAGGAATAGGCATGCGTCCCGGCAAGGGCCGATTTTGCCACGAATTTTGTGACCTGGTCACAGCCCACACAAAAAAAAGTAACCACAAGAAGCAAGATGAATCGTTTTAAAATACTCATTCTATAGGTCTTTTGAATGAAGGAAATCCGTAAGCCTTTCCTTCATCGTTATAAAAGTGTTGACGCATAGCCCTTTTTTAAGGCTTCAAAAAAGCCCTTGGCCTCAGAGTGTTTTACCGGCAGTGCGAAGATGGATAAAAGGCGGTTAATCGCATACCGCCCTCTATGAATCTGAATTTACCAGCCGATATGGGGATTGTAAAGTAGATCTTTTGATCCTGGCGGGTTTGGGAGCAGCAAGATTTCTCATCCACCAGGAACGATCAATTTCTCAACTCGGAGCATTTGAGATGACAACTACCCTGACACAGGGGGCTTGGTTGCGCAAAACAGGAGATAAGCTTGGGATGGGGTCTTCAATTATTTTCAAAGCGTTACGGCTTTCTATCCCGTTGCATATTTTTATTCCATATTATACCGCTGCTTACGAACACGTATAATTTTCCGGGTTTTACCGCCAATGAAAAACGCTGACAGGGAGTTGCTTAATCCCATGTTTAACCATATGAGGTGTAAATATGATTGATTTATCTATCTTTTTATGATGTAAGAATGCCATTGCTTATCCCAAAATCGTTTTCTATCGGGACCATTCAGGCAAGATCCAGTACAAATTAGGTTTTTCTTTTTTAATACGTCTTATTTTGTTTAAATTACAGCTCGTTATTTTGCGATATGGCCAATTCCAATTTTCTTTAACCCGCAACATGGCCGCAAATTACCGCGAACGGCATAATATATATGTTCTCTATCAATGAATAGTATGGACACTTTTTGGAAAAGATTGATTAGAATTTTAAACGAATCCGAAATGGTAATTGATAGGCCAAAAGGTTCGTCTCATCCAAAATACCCAAAGATTGTATTTCCAATAGATTATGGATACTTAAAAAATACTTCTGGAGGAGACGGCAATGAAATCGATGTATGGCTCGGATCTTTGGAGAATAAAGTGCTTATTGCCATTGCCTGTACAGTTGACATTTTAAAACGAGATACTGAAATTAAGTTAATCGTCGGTTGCAATGATCATGAAATAGAGACAATAAAACAATTTTATACATCTGAATATATGTCTACAATAATTCTTAAAAAATAGAGAACCAGCGCTTCAACTCGGAGCGCAAAAAGCCGCGCCCGGTTAAGCGCAACGTTGGCTTGCTCCTCGCGTAATAAAGAGAAAATATGACCATCACCAGAAAAGATATATTGACCATCAATCAGAAAGGGTGGAATATTGTTGCCCCACAATTTTATGGTGGCACTGCATTGCCCAAATATGGACCGCTCTCGATTACTGAGCCAGAATTGCAGTTAATTGACGATCTAAAAGGAAAACCCGCTTTGGAGTTAGGCTGCGGTAGTGGGCATACGCTTTATTACTTGTGGAAAGAAAAACAAGCAAGCGAATTATGGGGACTTGATATATCTCAAGAACAACTTCAATACACAAAGGATTATTTAGCCCAAGAAAATATTCCAGCCAAGTTGTTTTTAGCGTCAATGGATGAAAATCCAGGAATACCAGAATCCTATTTTGATTTGGTGGTTTCAGTTTATTCTTTAGGTTGGACGCCTGATTTGCAACGCACTCTTTCTTTGGTCTATTCGTATTTGAAGCCAGGTGGTAAATTTGTTTTTAGCTGGGAGCACCCAGTTTATCAATGCCTAGAGTATGATGCCAAATCCGAGAAATATTTCTTTAGCCGCTCATACCTTGATGAGAACCCTGAAATAGACCCATCGTGGAAAGGTGTAGAAATTGTTTTACAGCCTCGCAAACTTTCCACATATATCAATGCAATGACTGACGCCGGGTTGATTGTTGAGCGGCTGATAGAAAGCGAAGTAAACATTAGCATTGCAAGAGAGAAAGATTATGCACCAGAGAAATGGTATTCAGTTCCTCGCGCTCAATTGATACCAACAACTTTTATCGTTAAGGCATCTAAACCATTATAAAAGCAAGCCAACACCGGCTTCACCGGACGCTCCACCGGACGCTCCGCCTGCGGCGGAGCGCCGGTGAGGGTTATCTTCATCGGTATATACAAATTAGGCACTGATTAAATGTCAGATAATGAAAATATTTCTGAGGATCAAAGAGAAGCGAGCCAAAAACTAAAGGTGACATACAGAGTATTAGCTGGAATTATCTGTGTCTGTTCAATACCTGCATTGTTCGCAGGCATATTCTTAGAAAAGCCGACACCTTGGGATAATTTGCTTTCAGGAATTTTTCTTTTAATCGCATGTGCTTGGGTTGCTATCAAAGGAAGAGTGCCCAATTGGTTATCATTATTAAATCGAAAGATCTAACTTCAAAATGAACAGGCTATTAATTAAAGCATAAAATAACAACGGCTTGCACGGCGACGGCATAAAGCCGCCGCGCGTGAAGCCGTTGGGCATCAGGACGATACTTTGAAGATTGAAAAATTACACGATAATTTCCGGGATTGGGTTCGTTACCTTTTCCAGGAGCGCTGGGGTGCTTCAGAGATAGTAACGCGCGGGCGAATCTATCATGCTGAACGGCTTCCAGGTTTTATTGCATTGGACGATAATCAACCAATTGGCCTTATCACCTATAACATAGAGGAAAAAGATTGCGAGATCGTGTCCCTTGACTCAATTGAATCTGGAAAAGGCATTGGTTCAGCCCTGATCAAGGAGGTGGTAGATTTTGCCATTCATGAAAACTGCCGCCGAGTCTGGCTTATTACAACCAACGATAATACAGGAGCTTTGCGTTTTTACCAGAAAATCGGGTTTAATCTGGTAGCCCTACACAGGGATGCTATAGAGAAGTCCAGAATGCTTAAGCCGGAGATTCCTCAGACAGGGAATGACGGGATCCCAATTAGGCATGAGATTGAGCTTGAGATTAAAATACAATGAAACCCCAACCTGGCGTTGCAGAATAACGGCCAGGGCTCAGGCGTTACAGAAAATTTTATTATATCGATAATAAACCTCTATTTAGAGTTCAGAAGAATTCCTGGCCGTATCTGAACTCTTTGTTGGCCTTTTGCCAAGCCAATGATAATGCCTTTATGTAAATAGCGAGGGCTGGCTTTTGATAGAAGACATTCCAATCAATGATCAAGGCGCGCGTCCGCCCATACAAGACGCGGTCAAAGGTCGAGGACTAATGGTAGCGCACACGGGGATGAGGGGCCTTTTGGTCTTGTGGATTGTGATATTCCACTCGCTGTTCTATTCTGTCGGCTGGAACTTGCATGGCTCGGCACTCATGCCCCTCTTTTTCTTGCTGTCGGGCTATTCACTCGCTATCGTCTACGGCAAAAGTTTTAAAGGGGTCAAGTCTGCCGTTGACTCTTGCTCGGGTAGTAAGAGTCAACGGCAGACTTGACCCCATGTCCTATTCGTTTTGTGTCAGAAAGGAAGAAATAGATGAGACTCGACTTGTTGCAAATTCCTAAGACCGAAACGCACTTCCACATCGGGGGGCGAAGCAGGCCTGGGACTGCGAGCCCATGCAGGCGAAGGGGCAGGCCCCGAAAGCGTATGGGATGCTATTCGATCCTTGGGAGTCTCCCGTATAGCCCATGGTGTCAGAGCTATTGAGGATCAAGAATTGGTGGTGTACCTTGCCAGAGAAGGCATCACCCTTGACATGTGTCCTACGAGCAATTTCCTGTTGCTGGTAGTCGATCCGTTGGACAGACATCCAATTAGACAGTTGTTTGACGAGGGGGTCAAGGTTACTGTCTCATCAGACGATCCATTGTTTTTAGGCAGCAATATTACTGCAGAACCGGCTATCCGCCGCTGGTTAGTTTTGTGTTCTGTTTCGTGAAAATTTAAAATGATGAATTTCATAAACCAGATTTTTGCATTTGAACAGGAAAAATGGAAAAATTAGAGAAATTCCCATATTCTTTTGTTAACCTGTTAGAATTGTTTTTTGTCTATATCTTTATTTCAGTTTCTCTAACGCTTTTATATGTGCTTGCACATGTAATCATCGAAACTATCCCCTTTTCTGAGAGAGGTAATTTCTCTCTACCCCTAAAAAGCATTTTTGCATCAGCACTCATGCAATTGCTATCTATTTTGATTTTAATCTACTATGTAAGTAGAAAACAAAATAGAACATGGGCTGATATTCTTAGATTTAAATCAGTCAAACCAATCCTTATAGCTTCTATAATACCCTTAATCTTAGGGAGTGGGATTATAAGGTCAGAAATTAGTAATCTTTTAAACCATATCGTTACAATTCCAGGTTATTCTAGTAGAGATGTATTAAAGCTATTTGGCAATCCCTTAAATAGTTTTATATTCGTTGTAATAACAGCTCCCATAATAGAAGAAATATTATTTCGAGGTATTATACTTGAGGGTTTTTTGAGCAGATATTCTCCAAGGAAGGCCATCTTAATCTCGGCATTTATTTTTTCAATTGTCCATTTAAACCCTCTGCATTTCTTTGATATAATTTTAGTTGGAATAATCTTAGGATATCTTTATACTACTACACGTTCGTTGATTCCCTGTATAATAGCCCATTCGCTTAACAATGTCTTGGGTTGGGGATCACATTATTTAACGAGCGATATATCTGCAGTCGTTGACAATGCACTTGAGGGACCACAATTTCAACCGTTATGGTTAGATCTTTTTGGGATTCTTATATTAATGTTTGGTGTTTGGGCGTTGATAAAAACTATTGATAATCCGCAAGGTTTGAATACGAACACGCAATAAATAGAACAAGAACAATATTTTAATCAAACAATATAGATCCAAAGACCCCTTTGCTTGAGAAAAGCAAAGGGGTCGGAAAATCAAAGGGCTCGCGTCTTCACTTTTGATAGATATGAATTGTTTGTCAGTAATCGTGGATTTATGACACGTTGAAAAGCCCTGTCAAGAATCCAGTCCTGTCCCCTCAATCTTTACTGAGTTTTTCCAATGCTGCTGGATGAAGTGAAAAATGGGGACCTTAATTAGGGTCCTCCCTCATCCCCTCATTTTTTTACTCCGGCCTTTTTTTGATCTTCGAATAATTCATCAGAGCAGCCATGGCCCGTGAAACTTCCGCCGGTGTATCGTATATGGGAATTTTCGCTTTTTTCAAAAAATCTATGGTTTGCTCGTCTTTGAACCAGGCCTGGGTGATAATCGGTTTGTTGTATTTTTCGGGTAGTTCAGAAAACTTGGCGATGATGTCAATAGAAGCCTTTCTTTGTTCAGCCAGGGAGGGGAAATAGACATCGAGCCTTGTATTGGGAACATTGGTGATAACGCCATCGATGTAATCCAAGGAAAGCAGGGTCTCGACTACATTCACTTCTCCCATGCCGGACATATTCCCTGCCGCATAATCGATGGGATTTTGGGGCATGGGGGCATGGGGAGGCATGGTTTCTTTGAGTTTTATTTGATCTTCTTTTTTTAATTCCGGAACATCGACGCCCATGGAGGCCAAAAGATCGACGATGGTAACGCATTGACCGCCGTTGCCGATGACCGCCACACGATTTCCCGGAGGAATCGGCTGACTCCACAGGGCTTCGGCCATGATAAAGAGATGCTCGATCTCCGGCACCTGGATGATGCCAGCTTGTTTGCACATGGCCTGGAATACGGCCTCTTCCCCGGCTATGGATGCCGTGTGGGAGAGGGTGGCCCTGGCGCCGAAATCGGAGCTGCCGCCTTTGAAAATGATAATCGGCTTGGTGCGGCTCACCTTCTTGGCCACCTGAAAAAACCGGCGACCCTCTTTCAAACCTTCAAGATACATCCCGATCACTTTGGTATCTTCATCCTGTCCCAGATATTCCAGATAATCCGCAGCGGTGATATTCGCCTGATTACCGATGGCGACAACCTTGCTCATACCGTATCCGCGGCTTTCAGCAGCACGCCCCGCCACACCGCAAAATGTGCCGCTTTGGCTGATAAAAGCAAGGGGACCATTTTTTATGCCCGTAAAAGGGAGAATATTGAGATTGACGGCGGATGTCCAAATACCATTGCCGTTGGGGCCTGCAAAGCGTAGACCGCCTTCATTGGCAATCCTTACTGTTTCTTGTTCGAGTTTACGACCCTCCTCTCCGGTTTCGGCAAACCCTGCAGAAATCATGTAGGCACCTTTTACCCCTTTTTCCACACAGGCTTTCATGGCGGCTGGCACGTGGGCGGCGGGCAGGGTGAATATGGCCATTTCCACATGATCCGGAATATCCCGGACATCTTTATAAGCTTCAACCCCCTGAATCTCTCCGCCCCGGGGATTCACCGGATATATCCGCCCCCTGAATTCGGATCTCAGGGCATTGCCTAATACCCGCCCGCCCCACTTGGAATAATCATTGCTGGCGCCGATGACCGCCACGGATTTGGGTTTAAAAATATGATCGAGTTGTTCAACTAAAGTTTCGGGCATGTTCTTCTCCTTTTAAGTCATAGCGACGCGATACAAAAGGGGAATCAAGTACGTGTGTGCTTGATCCTCCTGTGCCTTGGAACCTTGCTTTATGATTATTTAAAAGTATCACCGAAATGGGTTTGGTTGTCAAGATATCAACATAAACCACACTCCGGACCACTCCGGGGTCGGACCAAGCTAACCATCGACAAAAAGAAATGACGAATGATACAAGGCCTTTTGTCATTTTGAAGCGGGTTTTAGAAACGTTCCGTCAGCTTGTTGATCAGGAATGTACTTTCCCTCATGGCCTGCTCACTGAAAGGTCCGAACCATTCGGCAACTTTGTTGAATTTTTCAATGAACATCTGTTTGTCTGCATTCTCCAGCATTTCCAGGTGATCTGACATAGAGCGGATGTATTCCTTTAAAAGCTCAAGCCGTTCCTTTGTCGCAAAAATAATTTCGGAATAAAGGGAACCGTCCTGGGCAAACAGACGTCCGACCATACCGAGTTCAAGCCGGTAGATAGGACTGGAAAATTCAAGGCTCCGCTCAAGATCTGTTCCTCTCTTATGAAGGAACTGCCCAAAGGAGAAGGTTGCAAAATGCCGCAGGGCCTGTACCAGTTCCATGATTGAATCATGTTCTTCCGGCGTGGATTCTACAATGACGGCCCCCCAGAGGGTAAACTGATCGATCAGCCACTGGCAGGTCTCCGGCTCCCGTCCCGGTGTCACCACAATAATCTGCCTGTCCATTGAACCTGAGGTCGGGCCGAAAATGGGATGAAGACCGACAACAGGTCCTTTGTGCGCCTGGAGCATTTTTTCCATTGGCAGGGCCTTGATGCTGGTCAAATCCGTAAGAATGGTGTGTGGTTCTAAAAACGGAGCCAGTTTATCAATGATTTCCGGGGTCCGGTCAATGGGAACGGAGACGATGGCCACATCAATCCCTTTGCACAGTTCTGCTGCGCGTTCCCAGTCCCGGCTGTTTAGCTGGCGGACGTCATATCCGGACTTGATGAACAGGCGTGCAAAAAAAGCACCCATCTGGCCGGATCCCCCGACAATCAAAACCTTGGCATCGGGGCGAACCCCTTTGTGGGCCATCTGGTTGGTTTGCCTCACCCGGGACTGCCGAAGGATAACCCGGTAAAGATCTTCCATAAAGTCGGGATCAAGGCCAGTTTTTTCAGCCTGGGCCCTTAGTTTTGAAATCAGGTCTTCCTCCCTTGCCGGATGATATACAGGCATGTGATGCTTCTTTTTGAGATTTACCACTTTTTCAACCTGCTCCTGACGCTGGGCAAGGAGATTTAATATCTGGGAGTCAATCTGGTCAATACGTGTACGCAATGGTTGAATGGCTTTTTCAAATTCTAATTTGCTGCTTTCCATGTTTCACCTTTTGTTAAACAGTTCCTGCCAAGGCGTCTATGTCCGGAATAGCTACCATTAAATACGTCCGAGTTCAAGTCTCATAAAATGATTATTAAGGTGATATCGCAGCACAGCAGCTCCGGGGTCGGACCAAGCTAACCAACCAAAAACATAATTAAAACATATTAAAAAGACTCATCCAAAACCGCCTAAACCCTATCTTTTTAGCCCCAAAAACGTAGTTCTAAGAAACAAGTCGCATGAGAAACTTTCAAATTATGAAGTTCATCCATTCTTTGAAAAGACCCATAATAACAGGGCCATGTTTTTTATTGAAAAGCGTGGTAACAAATGTTATAACTTGAATAAATTATTTTCAGGAGGATCAAATGTTTGCTTTAAAACTACGTAAAATTGGAAATTCTTTAGGTGTTGTATTGCCTAAAGAAGCACTTGCAAGTCTAAAGACCCATGAGGGGGATGTGATTTATCTGACGGAGTCACCGGATGGAGGGTACAGAATAACACCTTTGAACGAGGAGTTCACGGAACAGTTTAAGGAAGCTGAGCGGATTATGCGTGAAGATCGTGATGCCCTGAGGGAATTGGCAAAAAGATGAATCCACAGTGGATAGATATAAGCGTTGTCCTTGCCATCCATGAGCAGCAGATCGCCGAACATGGTGGCCTGCTGGGTATAAGAGACTGGGGGGCAATCGAAAGCGCCTTGGGCCGTCCTCAAAACTTTTTGCTATATGAAACCCCGGCCATCTTTGATCTGGCGGCAGCATACGGCTTTGGCCTTGCCCGTAATCATGGTTTTGTAGACGGCAATAAACGGACCGCTTATGTCGTCTCAAGACTTTTTCTCATATTAAATGGTCAGGATATTCATGCTACAGCAGTAGAAAAAGTGAGGATTTTTGTGAAAGTTGGTAATGGTGAAATGGATCAGCCTGCTCTGGCTGAATGGTTGCGCTCCCGTTCTCTTAAATGAGTATCCTGTCCGTGCAGCTCCAGAGCTCCAGGGTCGGACCAAGCGAACCAACCAAAAACATAATTAAAAGAAATAAAAAATACCCTTCCAAAGCCGCTTAAACCGATCTTTTCAGCCCCGAAAAAATGCTTTTAAGGCACCAGAAGACAGAATAAATCAGGATTACTCATGTTTTTCGATAATCTAAACTTCAAAGGATTGATGCAAATCGAAAACAGAAGGGTCGTGTCTTGACTATGGAGAGATTCAGTGTTTTAAGGGCTTATATGAAAATGCTTGTCGGACCAGACTAAACAAACAACAATATAGAACCTAAATTGAGCGTTTCAAAATCTCGAACCTGAAAAATGTTTTATGATCCTATGGGATTTAAACCTTTTAGCTGTCAAAATTTTGAAACCCTTCGGGATTTCCGATTTCACCGCATCTGCTGTGTCAAATGTCATCCCGCATAGGCGACTATAGCGAAATGCCATTTTCCTTGCATCTGCGGCAAACTCGAAAATCGCTCAAATTAGGTAGAAAAAATATCGCAAAAATGAAGGGGTCATGAACGGTTGATCCCATCAACCATGCTCTGATTGCTTTATGGGATTGAGCAAACAACAATTACCACTTTTTTGGAGGAATATATCCATGTCAGAATCAACCATTGCGTTCCATCACAATCACATGATCAGTGAAGATCCGAAAACTGCCGCATCCTGGTATGCAGACAAGCTCGGTGGCAGAATCATTGGTGGTCCGGAAGCACTTGAGGCACCCTCAATTGTCGTAACATTCAAGGGTATTGTCCTCATTATCCGTGGCCGGAATACGGGTGAGAAAATCAAAGCGAAACAGGGTCTTGAGTGGGGTATGGATCACTTTGGATTTCAAGTGGAAGGAGATTTCGATGCTTATTGCAAGGGGCTGAAGGAAAAGGGCGTCATATTTACACTTGATCCTGTAGATATCAATCCAAACCTGCGAATCGCGTTTATTGAAGCCCCGGACAATACAAGTATCGAGCTTCTCCAGAACAAGCGATAAACAGGAGATAAAGAAACGACTATGCAGGGTAAAAGCGGTTTCTATGGTTGGATAACATTGTCTGCGGCAGCACTGGTATATTTTCTCATGTGCGGGGTACTGTTGTACTCTTTTGGAGTGTTTCTGCCTTTTATTTGCCAGGAGTTTGACTGGGGCAGGGGTGCGGTATCCGGTGCATATACGGCGATGATGTTGTCAGGTGGCCTGGTTGGCCCTTTTGCCGGCATCTTTATCACCAAGTATGGATCCCGGTCTGCCATTGTTTTAGGGAATCTTTTGGCTGCTTCAGGCTTGATTCTACTCGCCTTTCATACCCGCATGTGGCAATTATACGTCAGTTACGGTGTCCTTATCGGGATCGGAATCGGGTTTGGCGGATTCATCGCTACCACCACAATCGCCAACAACTGGTTTAACAGGAACAAATCCCTGGCATTAAGCATTGTCATTACATGCGGCGGCCTCGGGGGGCTTTTCCTGATTCCCGGCATAATGGCAATCA
The DNA here is from genome assembly GCA_013791935.1 of Desulfobacteraceae bacterium. Lineage (GTDB taxonomy): Bacteria > Desulfobacterota > Desulfobacteria > Desulfobacterales > UBA5616 > VMSV01. Next base: position 16,820 of record VMSV01000006.1, read on the forward strand.
TCCAGCGTGTGGGATGGCGAGGCGGATATGGCGTGATGTTCGCCGTTACGCTTGTATTTATGGTCATTATACCCGGATTGGTTATCCGGAATAAGCCGGAAGACTTAGGGCAGGTTCGGGACGGCCTCATGAACCCGGAGCTGGAGAACAGTAGTTCTGCACCATCTACTTCCCGGCTTTACTCAACACCGGTGGATTTCTCACTCAGGCAGGCCATTCGCACGCCATCTTTGTGGTTGATACTAATTGCTGTAACGATTCAACTGTTTGCCATGAGTATGCTGGCGACGCATCAGGTCGCTTTTCTGGTAGATATGGGTATCAGCGCCAGTGTGGCGGCCACAGCTTTGGGATTGCTGCCCGGAACGAGTACCATCGGCAGGCTGGCCGTCGGACTCTTAGGACTCAGATATAATATGCGGTTTCTGGCAATTTGTGCTTTTGTCGTGATGACAACAGGCATGGCCCTGGCCCTATTAACCCGGTCCTTGCCCATGGCTTTCCTGTATGTAACGGTCTTCGGGATCGGTTTTGGCGCCTTTGTTGTAGCCAATACAGCACTCTTCTCCATATACTTCGGGGCAACCAGTTATCCCAAGATTATCGGATTTGTCAGTTTTTTTGCGGTTACCGGCAGTATTGGAGCTCCCCTTGCCGGGGCCCTCTATGATTATTCGGGTAGCTATATGGTGCCGTTTTCAATAGCATTTCTCTCGCTATTAGCGGGTCTTGCATGCATGGTTTTTGCGCGGCCGCCCCAACACCCCAGCCTGTAAGGGGAAAAGAAGGGCACTGGGATCGAACCAAGCTATTAACCCGGCAACAAAATACCTCAACGGTTTGTCATTCCGGCGAAGGCCGGAATCCAGAAAGGCCATGGATGCCGGATCAGGTTCGGTATGAAACATTTCTCATGGTCGAAATTTTGAAACGCTCAATTTAGTGAAAAATAACATGACTCTAAAAGAAGTATAAGGAAATGCCAAATGCCTGAGCCCACTCAACCCAAAAGCGATTTTTTCGGATGGATCAACCTGGTTCTTCTCTTTATCATTTATGGATCGATTTACGGATTTGTTTTTTATGGATTTACTGTTGTTTTTCCCGAAATGATTAAAGCCACCGGCTGGAGCCGGGGTTCCGCCTCTATGGCTCACACCTTGCGGGCAATCTCCTTAGGGGTTCTTGCCCCCTTTGTTGCCATTGCCATCGCAAAATTCGGCGCCAAGCGAACCATGGTTGCCGGGGTTATTGTTGGGATTGTTGCCATGAGCTTGCTGGGAACAGTAACCACTCAGCTCTGGCAGTGGATTGTCTTGTGGGGATTCATCATGCCCTTGTCATTTTCATTCGGTGGTGCCCTTCCCATCCAAACGATAATAACATACTGGTTTAATATCAAAAGAGGCATGGCTCTGGGCATAGTGCTTTCCGGCGGAGCACTTGCCGGATTTGTTGCGGCACCTTTATATACCTATATCATTCAGCAAACAGGCACATGGAAAACCGGGTGGTTAACCGCTGGAGGTTTTTGTGTGTGTGCTTTGATCGTCACTTTTTTTATTAAAAATAAACCAGTCGATGTTAACCAATTTCCCGATGGTATTGACCCTGAAATTAAATCCGATATAGACAGTGAAATCAAAACAAAAACACCCAAAACTTATCGAACCGGTGAATCATGGATTCTCAAAGAAGTCATTAAAAAGCCGGCCGTATATCTTCTTGCCATCTGCATGATATCCCAGGGAAGTGCCATTTATCTGATAACCACTCACGGCGTTCTTCACTTGACCGACTTAAACTTTACTATGATGCAGGCTGCTTCAGTTATCGCTAATTTGATTCTCTTTAGCGGCCTTGCACGTTTTCCCATGGGATACCTGGGAGATAGAATAGAGCCCAGTCGGATTCTTGCCATTTCACTGGCAGGTATGGGGATATCCCTTATCGGTATCTGGAAGGCTCCGGAGAGCATAGCCATCCTTATTGTCTTCTCATCTGTTTACGGTTTCTGTTTCGGTTCAATGGTTCCCATGTTTCCGACGATTTTAGGTAATTATTTCGGACCCACGGCATTTGCATCCATTACCGGGTTTTTGACATTCTTTGGGGTCCTGTTTAGCGCCCCTGTTCCCGTGCTATCAGGTATTATCTACGATAAGACACACAGCTATGATATTGCCTTTATTTACACTATCGTCCTTACCCTGGGTGCCTCTATTTGTGCTTTTGCCCTCCGCCCCCCTAAAAAGTCATGATCGGAACTCTCGGGTCGAGTGAAGGGGACCCTTCATTAAATAAGTTGAAATTTGAGCAAAAAGGGCCGACCTTAAGGAACTACGGAAGGCCCCATAACCCATAGGATAGTCATGTGAAAATCATTGATTCAACCGTTATCAACAAAGGCAAATTCGTGACCCTGGTGGAAGTGACTTACGAGGATCAAAGAGGCAACACCAAGCACTGGCAGATGGTTACGCGGGCAGAGCAGCCCAAATGTATCAGCGGCAGGATTCAGCGCCCTGATGCGGCGATCATTGTTCCGTATCATTTGAAGGAAAAGAAACTGGCGGTAATTAAAGAGTTCCGTATCCCCATCGGGGGATACCAGCACGGTTTTCCCGCCGGACTTCTTGATTCCGGCGAAGATCTTGCGAAGACGGCCGGGCGGGAGCTCCACGAGGAGACCGGTCTGGATCTGGTGAAAATTTACCGTCACAGCCCGGCCATTTTCAGCTCGGCAGGCATTACGGATGAGGCGATTGCCATGATATTTGCCGAAGTCGAGGGGGTGCCCAGCACAAGCAGGAACGAGGATTCAGAGGATATAGAAGTGTTTTTGATGGATCGGCAGGAGGTGTCGGATTTGTTGCGCCGGGACGACATCGTTTTCGGCGCAAGGGCCTGGCTGGTCATGGACGCGTTTGTCCGTATGGGCCAGGATTATCTGACTGGAAACTGAACCCTATTTAAAATTAAATTACGGAAAGGAGAACATCATGACCATCAGCAAATCAAACACCGAAGAACTGTTGGTTGACCAGGAGGGGCACATATTAACCCTTACCCTGAACCGGCCCCACAGATTGAACGCCATCAGCCGTCCCATGTTGAAAGAGCTGTCTGCGAAGTTGGTGGAAGCCAATGAAGATCCTGAAATCCGGGTCATCATTTTGACGGGAACGGGTCGTGGTTTCTGCTCCGGCCTTGATCTGGTCGACTCCCGGGAGAGTGGAATCGGAAGTGGTGCTGCCAGCGATCAGCCCAGACAATTGTTCAGCATTCGAAACGCCCCCATAACCGTGATGTGGAATTTGGATAAACCGGTTATTGCCGCTGTTAACGGAGGCGCTGCCGGATATGGAATGGATCTGGCCCTGCTCGCAGACATGCGAATTGCCGCTGAAAGTGCAAAAATGGCGGCTGTCATGGTAAAGCGCGCTATTGTGCCTGAGAGCGGCGGCACCTGGTTGTTGCCCCGTCTGATCGGGTGGGGAAAAGCGGCTGAAATCTATTATCGCGGTCGAACCTTAAACGCCCGGGAAAGCCTGGAAATGGGTCTGGTGAATACCGTCGTGCCTGACGATCAGTTGATGCCGACAGCCAGGCAATGGGCCCGGGAAATTGCCGAAAATGCTCCTGTAGCCGTGCAGACCACGAAGCGGATGATGCGCATGGGAATGGATGAAACCTTTGATACAGCGGTCGATCACTTGATGGTTCATCTGTCCGGGTTGTTTGCCAGCGAAGATTTTAAAGAAGGCGTTCGATCGTTTATGGAAAAACGATCACCGAAATTTACCGGTAGATAACCTTTTCGTTTCAGCCTAAGCCCTCTTTCTCTGGTGGAGGAAGCGGCCAGGGGATAGCGATTCGTTGAGAAATTGTAAAAAAGTGTTGCCCCTTCAAGGGGGATTTCTGAGACGCCACCCGCTCTGCGGGCGGCGCCTTACTTTGAGTTTTCGTCGATCCGAAACATACCAGATAGAGGGCTACTCCTCAAAATGTGCTAAAAATATTATACGTTATCCCCTTTGCTTTTACTGATCGGTCGAGGGAACTTTCGTGTGAAATAGGTGTCACGAACGCTTTTCGCCTTTGTTTCCGCCCAGGGTTCGAGTCCCATCTGTTTTATTAAACAAAGGTTGTAGACTTTTAGGTTGTGCGGTGCCTGAGACGCATTATCGGCTATCGGGTTTAGATAATCGCAAGGAAAATCCGAACATTCGAAACAAAACTGGATTCCCTTCTTTTCCGTACATTCGTAAACTTTGCACGGTGCAGCCATATTAATTAAAGGGAGCGTTCCCTTGTGGTTCCGACATCCCTTACAAACCACACGTTCTGGCGCCAAATTGAGGACTTTTGCCAGTTCATTTTTTAATAGTTCATTGTCGTTTGATAAATATATCGGGCAATTGAAACAGTCGATGCCGCAGGGCGGTGTCATTTGCTTATAATCCATGATAACTCCTTTCTGTTATTAAATGTGCTATAAAAATTTCGGTACGCATTGCTTCGCCGATAGGTATCTTTTTTATCTGTTTGTCCTCCTTTCGTAGTCGATTCATTTTTTTTTTACCGTCAGACATTTCTCCAGAGAATTCCACAGCTTCATACCATCCGTCACCAGCGAAGATGAACAGTTGTTTAACAACCACATTATGGTTGATATTTGGACCATGCCGATCATTGTAAAGGAAAAAGCATGGGTATCGATTTCGCTGCAGATGATTCCTGCTTCTTGCCCTTTCTTCATCAATAATTCTATCTCTCTGGCATAGGTATTAATGGCATTAAAAAGCTTGTTCCTCATATCAGGATTTCCTTTATGTAACTCTTCTGAAAAGACAAGATGAGGAATCCCTTCGTTGGTCTCAATATATTCGAGATGAAGGTTGAAGAGTTTTTTTAACAGCGTCACCGGATTCTTCGTCCTCATGATTTTGATCTTTTTGAGATTCTGCTTGAGCCCATCGCCGATACTTTCAACGGCATAAGCAAGGATTTCTTTCTTGTTCTTAAAATGTCGATAAAGGTTTGCTTCCGATACACTCACTTTTTCCGCAATAGAAGAAATGGTAAGTCCTTTTAAGCCTTGATTGACTGTCACGCCCGACTTTAAAATGTAATTTTATTCCCGGTTTGAAGATGTAATTTTATTCTGCTTTATTTTCTTCAAAAAAGAATTTTTAAAATCCTTTTCTTCATTTTTCTTCCGGTA
>VMSV01000031.1 GCA_013791935.1 Desulfobacteraceae bacterium
GTGGTCGAGACAAACACGCAATTGGAACCCGGTGCTCGAGGTTCAGCTAAATCCTGAAAAGCAAAAAGCTACCGACGTGCACCCCTTTAAAAAAGCAGCTTAATATCGGTTCAGGCGACATCTATCTTGACACCCGCCGAGCGGAATTTATATCCGATAACATGCTGTAGTTTTTCACCACATAATCCCACATTTTTTTGAACTCGGCCCCTCGATTTGCCGTCGATGTATTTTTATGGGTTACAATATAATCAAGAAATGCAGACATCCCATATTCATGGGCTCCGTTAAAAGCGTAATAAGGCAGGCTGGAATAGGTGCCGTCATGCAGGATCAGAATTCCGGTATTGGTCCCTATGAAAAGGGATGCGTATTCCGCGGTTGCCTCCAGAAACCATTTGTTGTTTGCCAGGTGTTTATGCACTTCATTATCGGAGCTTTGCAGGTTTTTGGCGACGTCCTTAAACCCGTTTGCAATATAAAGCTGTTTCAGCCCGAGCTGTTTATGCTGGACAGCATGAAACAACTCGTGTGCACAGGTTGCAGCCATATTGCCCTTGGGATAATCGCCCGGCATGGAAATGTTGCCTGATACCATGCTGTAGTTGGCCCCTTTGGCGTTATAGTTGGGATCAATATACACTTTCAAGGGATTGGCCACCCACCCATATTTCGTATCAATGGTGATGGATTTGGGTCCCGGATAGGTTGTAAGACCCTTTAAATAAGTCTTTAAAAAGCCTTCCCCTTTTCCGACAAATTTGGGTGCATTCGGCATATTTTTCCATCCGAACAGCTCCGTATATGCTTCGTATGCAGTTGAAAATGCAGCCGCCATTTCCTTTGCTTTTTCCGGAAGGCCAGGGTCTTTTTGAGCGTCAGATTCCCGGTAATACACAATGACATGCTCGTTGTCATCGACACCGATAAATTTTTCATTCATTGCATCATTGATGTATGTATCAATACCCAGGTCGACCACCTTATCTACGACGAACTTGCCTGCTTTATAAGGGTAGCTGACAATCTTCTTGCCGGCGTCCATGGCTGAACCGATTTGATCTGAAACAACCTTCTTGAACCTGTCCTTGAACTTTCTCCAGCCACAGAAGTGATTGGTTTTCACATAAAGTTTTCCATCATCAAGGTTATAGGCTGTTTCTGCCATTACCCAGACGCCCAGCGCATCATCAAAATATTGGATAGTGGTATTTAAGGCTTCTTCTTCATTTGCAACCTCCATACTTATGAGTACGGGGTTGTTAAAAAAAACATGTCCTCCATTTGCACCTGTTATTTCGAACTCTTCTGTGACCGTGTAATATGGATTATCGTCAAGGCTTGGCGTTTCAAATTTATATACAAGAACTTCCTGATCCACAGACACACTGCCTTTTGAGATATATATTTCAAAGTCCCCGCATTTGATAACGCTCTCATTATCAGGAGTAATTTTCGCCTTTGCGACCTCTGTCCTAATGTTTTCAAGAAAGCCTTTTTCAATGCTTTTTTTATCAAATACCGGTGGATTCTCTAAAGTGATTTCCTTTCTGCCTTTGGTAATCTCCCCGGGTACAATCACGGTGATGGCGGTATCCCCCCATGCGGTAATCAACGCTTCTTTTCCATCAACAGTCACACGGCTTGCCTGCATGTCGTACTGTCCAAAGCCCTCTCCGGTAATATCTATGGCCCTTCCCGCATAAAACTGACCGCTTACTTCCTGAATGTTGGTAATAACCTTAGCGATCTCATCTTCCTCTTGTTGTTGTGGGTCTGTTGAATTGGATACCGGATGAACGATGGCATCAAATACCCGAGGGCCAGCAAAAAAGAGCAGCACAACGAATAGCAGCAAGGCAGTTCCAAGACACAAGATCAAATTTATCCGACTTTTTCCGGAAATCTTATGAACATATTCACTGTCGCATTCAGGACAGATTTTCGCGCTCCCACTTAATGCAGCCCGACAATTGGAGCATTTACGCATTCCCGTATCTCTGTTTAAATTCTTTTTAGACAGACTATCCATATAAATTTTACCCACTTCCTATGGCTGTTCAGCAGCCATTTTATATGTTTTCTTCCATGTTTCTGATTATCATCCATGTTGTCATTTAGATCGGAGGGTGTCAAGATAGATGTACCAGATCTGTAATTAGTGCCTTGCCCTGGTGGGTGCATTTGGGTGGGGACAAGCCCAACCCCTACGGGGATGAAACAGAAAACCTGTGGGCAGACAATTGTGTCCCCCAAACAAAACACCGGATCAGGGTTCAATGATATTAAACTGACTGTCCGGTTTGTCCAGAAGCATGAGGAATTTCAACAGGTCCATTCTACTGCCTGTGACATTCAGGTCATCGGAGAAAATCGTTTCCTTAAGCCCTGCTTCACCAATCAACAGGCGCACGAACAGATCATGGGTGATGGCCAGGGTCACATCCGCATGGGGGTCCGGTGAGGACTGTTTGTGGTGCAGCACAGAATTTTTCAGGGTTAATATGTGGTTTTCCGCAAGATCCGTGAAATTGACATTGAGGACCATGCTTTTGCCCTCGGCCTTGGGGCCGTTCAAACGCACGGCCATGCTGTCAAAAAAGCCCGATACCGGGGTCTTTTTCATGATTTCCAGTGCTTTTGCCATGCTTGCCTCCTTCTCGGAAACTCCATGACGCAATTCGTAGGAAGCACTTAAATACTCACTTCGCCAGACCCCTGACTCTGCTTGGTAACCCATCTGGTCATAGGTTTTTGCCAGCAATCCGCGGGCCTTCTTATTGTCCGACTGGGCGAATACAAGATGGTTGAGCACCTCAGCAACCCACTGGTATTCGCCCTTGTTAAAAGAATCTTGAGCTTTTTCCAAAATTTTATCGGCACCGCCCATATATTCCACATATCTTTTTGCCGAGTCTTCCGGAGGCAAAGGGTTGAGGTTGGCGGGATTGCCATCGTACCATCCCAGGTAGTACTGATAGACCGCTTTGGAATTATGACTCAAGGTGCCGTAATACCCCCGGTTGTAGAATACTTTGCCCAGAGAATCGGGAAGGACGATTTGGGCGGAAATTTCTCTGGGGGTGAGGCCTTGGTTGGCCAGTCGCATGGTTTGATCATGAATGTACTTGTACAGGTCCCGCTGCTTTTCCATAAAATCATGGATCTGAACTTTTCCCCAAACAGGCCAGTGATGGCTCGCAAAATAAACTTCCGCATCCCCGAAAAGTTCCATGGCATCATGGATGTAGCCACTCCATTTGACGGCATCCCGCACTTTGGCGCCGCGAAGCGTATAGAGATTGTGCATGTTTCTGGAAAGGATTTCCGCGCCGCAATAGGCCTTGAAATCAGGCAGATAAAAGGCCATTTCCGCTGGAGCCTCGGATTCCGGAGCATATTGGAAGACAAAGCGAACCCCGTCCACTGTCATCTCCCGGGGGGTGTGATCCACTAGAATTGTGGGACTCAGAATGCCGTAATTCCCAAAGGCAACCCGACTGCCCAGGCCGGTGTCGATATAGGCCCTCTCGGAGGAAGGAAGGAACCGTCCAAACTGATATTCGGCCCTGCGGCCCATGGCCGTGCCGGCGATGATGTTTTCGCTGGTGGCCTCTTCCATAAAGCCCTTGGGGGCGATCACCTGAATATTTTCCTTAAGAGCCTCTTCCGGAGACATCACGCCCAGGGCTCCGCCAAAATGGTCGATATGGCTGTGGGTGAATATAATGGCCCGTATGGGTTTGGGTTCCAGATGTTTCCGGGCAAAGGCCATGGCAGCAGACGCGGTTTCCCGTGTGGTGAGGGGGTCCACGATAATCCAGCCGGTTTTTCCCTGGATCAGGGTCATGTTGGCAAGATCAAACCCCCTTACCTGGTAGATCCCCGGCGTGACTTCAAAAAGGCCCTGGATATTGTTGAGTTTTGCCTGACGCCACAAACTCGGATTCACACTGGAAGGAGAGTCTCCCTGCAAAAAAGCCAAAGCACCACTATCCCTCAAAACTACTCCGGTATCATCCCGGACCTTGAGTCCTTTCTGAGTAGCAATCAAGCCTTTTTGTGCTTGTTCAAAATCCCTGGAATCCTTCAAGGGGAGTGCTTCGGCAACGGCCTTGTTTTTATCCATGGTCTGGCGGGTGGGGGCAGAAAAGCCCATGGAATCGGCATTCTCCCCAGGTTTCGGAGAGCATGCAGCGAGAAAAAGGATTGAAATTGAAAGGAGAATGATCAGGACCTGTTTCATTTGGGACCTTCCTTTGAAAATGTATTACGTTGGAGTCTGCTATCCCCCTCCAACCATGAGCAGGAACGTCACCTGTTCATTTTCCACAAGGGGGCTGTTTCCGGATTGAACGGTTCCCGTGGAAGTACGGGCCAGGACCGGGGCGCAGAAATCATTTTTCATGCGGTCCCATAGCCTTTCAGGCATTTTACTGCCGAAGCGAAGTCCGATCTCCTTGAGAAGATGCCCATGGGTTGCTTCTTCGGGAAGCTCAAACTCCGCCTCTTTTTCATCCACCCATTCGGATAGAATGCCGTAAAAGATGGCTTTAACCTTCATGTTCCGTATAAATCCCGGGCAACCTGATGCAATCCCAAGGCTTCCAGTTTCTCCTTTTCGGGTTTGCCTGTTTCAAGGTTCCATTGTCGAAATTCATAGTAATCCTTAAGCAGGCGCTTCATGTCCGGTACTTTGTCCGCGCTGCTCCCTTCTTTCAAGGGGGTAGCACAAATTTCGGGGAGTCTGTCCTCTGCTTGGGTTAATCCCAGTTTCAGGCTGATGCCTCTTTTGATGTTAATGGATCTCTCTCCGGCCTCCAATAACGTCTCAGGGGTATATTCCCGGCCCGTAACGGCGCTTAAGGCTTGTGCCAGAAATGTAGGTGAAACCGAAGCAAATTTGCACATGGTCAGGGAATCAAAGGTGTCTTTTAAGGCCTGGACCTTTGCGGCCATAACCGCCTTTTGTTCTTCGGCGGAAAACCGGTTTGTGGCCATGACGCCATACTCGAGAATCATGCCGGCAATATCAATTTCATAATAATTACCTCGCTGGTGACAAGCCCCCCGTGAACCGGTAGCATACGATATGGCCTGACCGTGAAAGGACCTTGCGTCATGCATGGGCATCTCAAGGCCCTTGACTTGGGCGGCTTCCCCTTCATCGCGTCCCAATTCATGAGCCATTCTCAGGGTGCCCAGACCCAATAACTTGCCGATCCCTTCCTGGTTAACAATCAATTTCACCAGCTGGATGATGGTTTCACGATCTCCCCACTTGATCTCCAATCCTGCCTTTTCCGGGGTCAGAACCCCTTTTTCGGCCAGATACATGGCGTAGGCGATGGAGACACCGGTGGACAAGGTATCAAGCCCGTGGACATTGCAAAGATGGTTGGCTTCAATAATGGAATCCAAATCAAAGTTCCAGCAAAGCGGTCCGAAGGCGGCTACGGTTTCATATTCCGGTCCATCAACCGATTTTTTATCCGGGCCGAAGTTCTTTACTTCCCGGCCGCAACCGATCAGGCAGCCGGTGCAGGCATACCTTCCCATGGCGTAGGCATTCCTGAAAGCCGTGCTTGTCAGGCGAGAGGCCGGAAAGACGCTTCTGGTAAAATATTTGGCAGGGACATCGGCCATGATCATACCCATATCCATCCACATATTGGTCCCGTATTCCGTCAACCCTTTTGCGGTCATATCCGATCGGATCACGGTCTGAGCCTCAAGGGTCAGTTCTTTTAAACGCTCCGGATCAGCCGCGGTGGTTTTGGCGTTTCCTCCCACGACAACGGCCTTGAGGTTTTTTGATCCCATAACCGCGCCCATCCCACTGCGACCGGCCGCACGGCCCTTGTCATTCATGATGCATGAATAAAGGAGCCGGTTTTCTCCTGCCTTGGCGATACAGGCGATGCTGACTTGATCACCGGTTTCGTTTTTGATGAATTCCTGGGTTTCATAGGAATCCTTGCCCCATAGCGTAGAAGCATCTTTTATTTCCGCATGACCGTCCCGGACCAGAAGGTACACGGGATTCTGGGCTTTGCCGGTGATAAAGATTCCATCATAACCGCTTCCCTTCAAGCGAACCGGAAATCGTCCTCCGCTGGTGGCTTCTCCCCAGTAACCGGTCAGGGGGGAAATGGCGCAAACCGAATACCGGCTCACCATGGGAATTGTCGATCCGGTAAAAGGACCCACGGCGAATACCAAGGGACTTTCCGGGGCCAAGGGGTCCGTTCCGGTTTTTACATGTTCATAGATGAGTTTTGCTGAAAGACCGGCCCCGCCGATAAAATCTTTAAGATCTTCTTCGGAAAGGGGCATGTCTTCTGTTTTTTGAGTGCTTAAATCTACCTTTAGAAATCGGCCGTGATATCCGTTCATCATTTTGCCTCCTTAAAAATCAATGTCCTGTCCTTCATAGGCATAGCGTAAAAATTTTTCGCTCTGGGCACTGGTAATGGGTCTGGGGCTGGTAGCCGTCTGAATATCATCCATTGAATATTGCACCAGTTTTTCCATTTTTTCTTGAAAGTCCTCTTTGGTGATCCCAAGGTCCCTGATGGTCCAGGGCGCTCCCAGTCGTGCGAAAAAGTCCTTGAGTTTGTGGAGCAGGTTGTCCAGGCTTTCTTCATCGGTTTTACCTTTGCACTCAAGGGCCTTGCAGATATTGAGGTACTTATGGGTGACCGGTGCGTAATATCGGGTGGCATAAGGGATAAAGACACCCACGGCCAAACCATGATGAATATCGAAAAGTCCGCCCAGGGAGTGACCGAAGGAATGGGTCAGGCTGATCCCTCCCTGACCAAAGGCCAGTCCGGCGATACTGGCGGCGGTTATCATCTTCAGCCGGGCCTCCATATCCTCACCGTCTTCCACGGCACGGGGCAGCCATTTGAAAATCATCTCAATCGCACAAAGGGCCAGGGCATCGGTAATTTCGTTACTGGCCGGCAGACAAGCACAGTCCCAGGCATGGGACAGGGCGTCCAGGCCGGTGCCCATGGTCAATTTCGGGGGCATGCTCTTGGTAAATTCAGGAACGAGAAAGGCATAGTCCGGCATAAGCTCAGGGCTGGCAAGGGGCACTTTGCGATGTGCCGCAGGATCCGTGATGACACTGACGCCGGTGGTTTCAGACCCTGTGCCGCTGGTGGTCGGGAAGACCGCCAATATCGCCTTATTCCTGAGGGTGAAAGGGGTAAAGGGCGAAAGGTTAAAAAGATCCTCCAATTCAGGATGTTCGTAAAGAATCCAGGCCGCCTTGGCCGTATCAATCACTGAACCACCCCCCACCGCGACAATAAGATCCGGTTCAAAGTCGGTCATGGCCGCACCGCAGTCCTTCACCGTGTTGATGGGGGGCTCGGGCAGGGCCTTGTCCCAGATTGAAGACGTTACTCCTGCGGCAGTAAGAGATTTGACAACCTGTTTGGCAAAACGGCCGGCAAATTCATCTGTTACGACAAAAGCCCTCTTTTTGGTTAATTTTGCAGCAAGAACATTTAACGGCGGTGGCTGAAGTCCTGCACCCTCAGGCAGTAAATTATGCCCGAAAAGTATTGTCGGCGATTTGAAAGACGATGACAGCCCCTTTAAAAAAGAGGCGGTCGCCAGGGGAATCAAACGTTTTAAGAACGGATCATCGGTCCAATAGCTCATAGTTTTTCCTCCTTCGGAAGGGTGCAATAGAGACGGGAGTCCAAAAGGGCTTCCGTACGGAAGGGAACAACAGCCTGGTATTGTTTGTCTCTCTGCATTTCAATGAAAGCTGCAATGGAGGGATATTCATACAAGGCGATCTCATCCCATTGTTCTTCACCAATGACCGGCATCAAGCCATGGCCACGATAGACCATCCGGGTGATATTTTTTCCCAGGAACAACTCTCTTGTGGCCTCAGAATATTTATTATAGGAAGCCGATCCCCCATCCGGCTTGAATTTCAACAGATTGACCATGACGATGGGACCCTTGTACTCCCGGGCCATGAGTTGTTTGAACTGGTCCGGGGTGGGATTGATAAACGCCATATTTTTGGTCCTTTCATTTTCAAGCCTTTTTTTAAAGCTCCCACGCAGCCCTGGCGCCTTCTTCGGTGGCCTCGATGATCCGGCGGACTTGACGGGCATCCCCAACGATGACGTGGGGGATGACTTGATCTACCAGGGCTTTTTTAAGCTCATCCCTGGGTTTCATGCCCACGGCTATCACCACCTGGTCCACCGGGGACAGGGTTTCGGTCTTTTCTTGAGAGATCACGCGAATGGCGCCATTTTCAATGGCTTCCAGCCGGGTGTCAAAGCAGAACCGGCACTGGCCATCCCGAAGACGCTGGTGGAGAAAATAGCCGTGAGCCGCCATCCGACCGACCGGGGATCGCGGAAGCATCTCCACAAGGGTTATCGAGGCTCCCTTGTCTCTCAGAAAATCAGCCGTTTCCATGCCGATGAGGCCTCCGCCGATCACCGCAACATTCTTCCCGGACGCCTCGGTCCCGTCCAGTATCTGCCAGGCATCGCACACATGGGGCAAATCCATGCCCGGAATTTTCGGAACAATTTTTTCTCCTCCCGTGGCCAGGATCACCGCGTCCGGGGTATTCTGTTTCAGCATGTCGGGGGTAACGCAGGTATTGGTTTTTATTTCAACCCCGCATTTTGCAACCTGGGCAATGAGCCAGTTCATCCAGTTGCCGTAAACCTGTTTATTTGGGGCCAGGCTGGCATAATAGAGGTTGCCCCCGGGTTTTTCGGCTTTTTCAAACAGTCGTACCGAATGCCCCAGCCTTTTTGCTTCATAAGCGGCGGTCAACCCTGCGGGGCCCGCAAATGAAAGAAAGCAACGCGCGGGAGCATAGGGAAATAATTGAAAGCAACGCGCTGGAA
>VMSV01000130.1 GCA_013791935.1 Desulfobacteraceae bacterium
CCGGTAAGACCTTTAAAAATGTTGCTGCCCACTGGATTTGCGAAGGGATCTTTCTGGTTTTTCAGAAAATGTGCCGTATCATTCGGGTAGGTTTCCACAACCAGTTGAAACCAGTTTTGAACAATACCGGCTTTTTTCCTTTCAATCAGATCTTCAATCCGCATCACTGTTGAGCGCCCCTGTGGTTACCCGTAAAAAATCAAGACCGGCTTTGCATTTATATTCCGGAAATAACACAGTTAAAATTAAAGCCGAATTTATAATCAAGAAGAAAAATCATGTCAAGAACAATTAATAAAAATGCGGTTCTTCCCACCCGGGGGATCTTAGATATTTAAATTCAGGGTTTTTTCTGATAAGGATCTTGATCATTGCCTCAAAAACGGCAAGTATAAAAAGAATAGACTGTTATGTTTTTTTGCATGAATGGGGTTTGCTGAATGCAGGCTCTATAATAAATCAACAGAATTGAATGGCGTTGCCAAATTAACGGAGGAATTTGAAATGACAGTAAAAAAATCTTCAAAAACGGTGGCGGGCTTCACCGTTAAGGCCGGTCTGGCCCAAATGCTCAAAGGTGGTGTGATCATGGATGTGGTGACCCCGGAGCATGCGGTCATCGCTGAAAAAGCAGGGGCCGTGGCGGTGATGGCCCTGGAGCGGGTTCCGGCGGATATTCGGGCCCATGGGGGGGTGGCCAGAATGTCCGACCCGGGACTGATTCGGGAAATCATGGCATCTGTATCCATTCCGGTCATGGCCAAGGTCCGCATAGGACATTTTGTGGAAGCCCAGATTCTTCAAAGCATCGGGGTGGATTATATTGATGAAAGCGAAGTGCTTACCCCTGCCGATGAGCAGTATCACGTGAACAAGAACGCTTTTAAGGTTCCCTTTGTCTGCGGTTGCCGGAACCTGGGAGAGGCTTTAAGAAGAATCGGGGAAGGCGCGGCCATGATCCGAACCAAAGGCGAAGCAGGCACCGGGGATGTGGTGGAAGCGGTTCGACATGCCAGGACGGTTCTGGGGGAAATTCGACTGCTGCAAACCAAACCGGATGAAGAATTGATGACCTATGCAAAATCCATCGGGGCTCCCTTTGAGCTGGTAAAACAGACCAAAGAACTGGGGCGATTGCCCGTGGTGAATTTTGCGGCCGGGGGCATTGCCACACCGGCGGATGCAGCCTTGATGATGCAACTGGGCGTGGACGGGGTTTTTGTTGGATCCGGTATTTTTAAAAGCGGTGACCCGGCAGCCAGGGCCAAGGCCATCGTCCAAGCCACCACCCATTTCAATAATCCGGCAATTCTCGCAAAAGTCAGCGCAAACCTGGGCGAGCCCATGGTGGGAATCAATGTGGGTTCCCTGGATGACAAGGAACTGCTGGCCAAAAGAGGGTGGTAGTTTGAAAAAGATCGGGGTGTTGGCCCTTCAGGGTGCGTTCATCGAGCACATCCAGATATTAAATAAATTGGGGGTTCAAACCCGGGAAGTCCGATTGCCCGAGGATCTATCGGGCCTGGACGGGTTGATCCTTCCCGGCGGCGAAAGCACCACCATGCGGAAACTTGCCAAGATGTATCACTTGGTCTCCCCCATTCAGCAGTTTGCAAAAAAGCGGGCCGTTTGGGGGACTTGCGCCGGGATGATTCTTTTGGCCAAGGAAGTTCGAGGAGAGGACCCCTGCCTGGGGCTCATGGATATCGTGGTGGAGCGAAACGCCTTCGGACGTCAGCTGGACAGCTTTGAAGAAAACCTTTATATTCAGGCCCTGGAAAACGGCAAAAAAAAACCTTTCCCGGCGATTTTCATTCGAGCGCCAAAGCTTCTTTCCACAAAGAATAAGGCAAAGATCATCGCAAGGCTGCCGGACCAATCCGCTGTGGCCGCCGTGGAGGGGAGAATGCTCGCCACGACTTTTCATCCAGAACTTTCGGAAGATGAGCGGCTCCATGAATATTTTTTAAATCTTGCCGGAAAATGATGCCCCGACCCAGCCCCCGTGTCGTATTTTCTCGATGGTAGGCTGGTGGGGGTAAAACGGAAGGAAAGGCTCGGAAGGCATGGCCATCTCAAGTTGGCCTTCAAAGGGTGTGCCTCTAAGGTTCATGTTATAAGCAAGGACCATGAGGACCTCAAGGTTGACCACATCCATTATATTATAGGCCAAAAGCGTTTCCAGGGCTTTTGCGTTACCGTTTTGAATATAATCCGCCCATAGCAAAACACTGAATAAACCATCCACCCCTTTTAGCCCACCCCGGTCGATGCCCAGCAGGGTTTCGCAGTTTTTCAGTCCCCCCTTGTACCCCAAGGCATTAAGAACATACCGTAAATCAATATGGGTCTGGTAAATTTTGATTCTGAAATAGCGCTCCAGAAACGGAACATCAAAGGTTTTTCCATTGTAGGTGACAATTACCCGGTATTTCAGGATATCCTCCGGAAAAGCCTCAAGATTTTCACCCTGAACGTAGTGGAAAATATGGGTTCCATCGTAGAGAGCAATGGTGGTGATTTGGCAGGACTCCACATCCAGGCCGGTGGTTTCGATATCCAGATAGGCGGTTTGGGCTCTGAACTCCGGAAAGATCCGCCAGATCAGGTGGGATGGGAGCAGATGATTAAAATAATCCGGATTGCCCTGGTTCACTTGTTCCAAGGATTGGACCAAAATACTTTCCGCCAGTTTCCGGCTGGGAAGAGGCCATGTTTTTTGCGCCAACTCCAAAAAATCTTCCCAGCCGTGAATGCCTTTTCCCCATAGCGTGGCTTCCGTACGGATGCCGATCCCCGGAACATGGCAGAAGGTCTTTTTCAGCATTGAGTCCGTCAATCCTATGAGTTGAGAATATCGGGGCTGATCACCATCACCGGCACCGGGGAATATTTCACCATGTGCCCGGCGACGCTTCCGAAAATGGCCCTTTCAATCCCTGTGCTGCTGTGACCCATGACCACCAGGTCGATCTCTTTTGATTTCACATAGGTCATGATTTCATCGATGGGCCGTCCTGAGAGAATTTTTGACTGCACAGGCAGACCGGAAAAATTGGCTGAAACAAAATCGTTGAATTTTTTATCAGCGCCTTTTCTTACCTCGGTTTCAAAATCCACCACAAACGCGGCCGACATGTCAATATTGGAATAATAATGACTTACATGAACCACGTACACCACATGGATTTCCGACTGGAATTTTTGGGCGACTTCCTTGACATAAGGACAGATTTTCAGTGACGCAGGGGATAAATCCACGGGAAATAATATTTTGTTGAACATGGCGCATCTCCTTATTCCTGTTTTGAGTTGGTGTGGCGGGGTGATTAATCATTATTTCATATTTTTCCAACTGTATGGGCAATGGACGATGGACCAACATAACCCTTTTCGGGGACCATTTCAATATTCATTTCATCGGCCTTGATTTCAATATTTTTTCTGTTTCGTTTTACCCCTCTGCATGGTAATATCCCCTTACAAATAAACGTCGATCGCAATATCAAGATGAACATTAATCACGGGACAAGAAAAGGACAATACGATGAGGATACTGGCATGCTATGACGGCGTGAATGACCCTAAAAAAATAATGGCTGTGGCGAAATCCCATGCAAAGGCCTTGAATGCCCATTTGTATATTTTTACCGCAACGGGCCACAGCCCTGAAATTCATCAGCAAAAAATAAAAGTGCTCGAAGAAGAACTGCAATTGTATAAAAAGGAGATGGAGGATGAAGGCATTGAGTGTGAAACCCATCTTCTGGTGAGAAGCCTTTCTCCAGGAGAAGATCTTGTTGAATTTGCACGGGAAAATGATATTAACGAAATCGTGATCGGGGTGAAGCAGCGATCCAAGATCGGCAAGCTCATCATGGGGTCCACGGCCCAGTATGTGATTTTATCCGCCCACTGCCCGGTGACTTCCGTAAAATAGTATCGAACTCATTCCGGGTTGAAAAAAAGCATGTCCACCCGCATATACGAGAAATAGCTTCTGAACTGGTGATCCAGGCCAAAGGCAATGACACCGGAAAAGACCAGGGCGATGATGGACACGGAAATCCCCTTTCTCAACAAGGTTCTGGAAAAGGACCGGAAAAACAGGTCGTAGAGCAAGAGCGCCAATTCATGGTGGGACACATTCAGAGCGTGCTTGCAAGAGAACACCATGAGCGCCATAAGGATGTAAAGGAAAAGGCACATCAGGCAAACCACTTTTAGCACAAAAAAAGAGAGGAAGGCTTCATAGGCTGAAAAAGCCGCCATGGCATAAATCACGACAAAAACAAAACAGTAAAGAGCTTTTTGAACTTCCCAGTAAAGAAGCCGTTCCACCAGAATAAAAAAGAGCAGAAAAATAAACGCAAACATGCCCCAGGTGGCAACAGGGACTTCAAGCAGGGTGGCTCCGACACTGGATGCGGCTTTATCGCAGTCAATGGTTTGGTTAATGGTACAAAAACTCTTTTTGGCGGGCTTGAGAATATTCACCTGGTAATGATGATAGGTCAGATACACCGAATCCGAAAGACCTATGACAATGAAAATAATCATCATTAAAAACCATTTTAATCGCACGAGCGCCCCCTTGGTCCTTGGATATCCAAGCCAAGTTCATGATGGAAAAGACTAATTGAGGAACAATTGGATCTTGCCTGCTTTTTTTTCTGAATCCAGAAAAGCAGCCATGGCTTTTTCAACCTTCTCCCTTTTTAACGCAGTCTCGATATCCGCCTTGACCTCTTCAAAGGAAACCGCTGTTTCCGCCGTCTTTCCCGTCACCTTCAAAATGTGGTATCCAAACTGGGTTTCCACAATATCACTGACTTCATTGACGCCCAGAGAAAAAGCCGCTTCTTCAAATGGCGGGGTCATTTCACCCCGTCCGAAATAACCCAGATCTCCTCCTTTTTTGCTGCTGGGGCACTGGGAAAATTCCAGGGCCAGGGCATCGAAATCCTTGGTTTCGTCCAATTTTGTCTTGATTTCATTGATTTTCTTCAAAGCTACCCCTCGGCTTTCCGCATTGTCCGGGGAGGTGGGCTTGATGAGGATATGCTGGGCCCTGACCTGCTCGGGCCGGATGAAATCTTTTTTGTGGCTTTCATAAAATTGGTTCAGTTCATCCTCTGAAACCACCGCAGGATCTAAAAATTTCCCCCGAACAAACTGATTGATCACAAAGCTCTGGCGAATCTGTTGTTTGATGTTTTCCATGGAAAACCCTGTTTTTTCTATTTCCGCTTTAAACCGGGGATCATTTTCCACCTGCTTTTCAAATTGGGATAGCCGGGCTTGATATTTTTCCTCGTCAATCATGGTCTTCTGCTTTTGGGCCGCTTGGTAGAGAAGTTCCTGGTTGATCAATTCTTCCATCAAATCCGATTTGATGGCGGCGAGCTCACTGTCTGTGATTTTACGCCCGGTTTTCATGGAAAGCTCCTGGGTATAAGAATCCAGGGAAACCTCCAACTGTCTGGTGGTAATCTCCGTTCCGTTGACCACTGCAAGGACGTCTTTTTTGGTTTGAAGTTTTGCTTCCTCTGCAACCACTCCGTTAAGACCGGATAACATCCAGGCAGAAACCAACACCAACAACAGAAGAACATATTTGAATTTCATAAAAATATTCCTTAGTTATAATTTAATACAAGAAGGCGGAAACGCTTAAAAATGGTCCCGAAAACCGGAACAAATGAAAATACGACTGAAAGGGCTTTTGTTTGATTTGTCTGCTTTGCTGTTTTAAAATTGCAACCCATGAAACACGCTTGTTTTTGCTTAATAAACGGTTCTATTCTTATGAAAAAGAACCTCCTGTGTCAAGCCAGAAAAAATAACGGTCGGATTTTTCAGACAAAGGCAGGCAGCCTTTTCCAGGGAGTGGAAAAAATCCGGGTTGACACATCCAAGGCACAAAACATAGCCTGTTCCGGCCTTTTTAAAGCAAATTATCTGTTGACTTTATTCGCTTATCAAACTACTTGAGCCTTTAACCATCGGCCCCATGAATGGGCTGATTCATCCTTCAAAAGTCTGTTCAAGGCGCTAAAATGACTCTGCCTGATAAAAAAATATCCCGGGAGCCAAAAGAGCTGGTTGCCGACTGGCAATCCCTCATCCGAACCTTTATCAAACCGGAAAACGAAGCCTCCAGAAACACTCTGTTGAAATACATGGAGCCGATTCTTTTCGGTCTTCACAGCTTTTTGAACAAACACGTGGGCATTACCGAGGAAGTCAGCCTTAAAATCCTGGCTGAAAAGTATAAAAGCACCCGTATCAGCGCCAATCCCGAACAGAAACTGGCGGATGTGATCACCGGCCTGATTGAGGACATCGCCCCCCATGCCGTGAATGTGGCATCCCCTTATTTTGTGGGGCATATGACCTCGGCCATTCCCTTTTTCATGGTTCATCTCAAAACCATTGTTGCCGCACTGAACCAGAACGTGGTCAAGGTGGAAACCTCAAAAGTCGTATCGGTGGTGGAAAAACAGGTTTTGGCCAAACTCCATCGTTTGATTTTTAAAAGAGATGAGAATTTCTATGAGGAGCATGTCCAGAACCCCAACACCACCCTGGGGTGTTTTACCGATGGCGGAACCTTGGCGAACACCACGGCATTATGGGTGGCGAGAAATACCGCTTTTCCTGCTACCGAGGGGTTTGAAGGCATTGAAACAGAAGGCCTTGCAGCTGCCTATGACAAGTACAAGGTTCATAGGTCCGTAATTCTGGTTTCCAGGCTGGGCCATTATTCTTTAAAAAAGGCCGCGGGGCTTCTGGGCCTTGGCAATAAAAACCTGATCCCCGTGGACGTGGACCACAAAAACCGAATCAACCTCAAGCTTCTGAACCAGATCATTAAAGACATTGAAAATGAAAAAGGCCGGACCAAAATCCTAGCCGTGGTGGGCATTGCCGGAACCACGGAAACCGGGGCCGTGGATCCCCTTCCCCGACTTGCTGAAATCTGCAAGGAGAATAAAATTCACTTTCATGTGGATGCGGCCTGGGGCGGACCCACCCTCATGTCCGAGAAATACGGAAAGCTTTTAACCGGCATTGAACAGGCCGATTCGGTAACCATCGACGGGCACAAGCAGTTTTACATGCCCATGACCTGCGGTATGGTGTATTTCAAAGATCCCACCAAAATGGAATACATCGCCTACCATTCCCGTTATGTGAACCGGCCGGGTTCCGTGGATTTGGGCATCAAATCCCTGTCCGGGTCCAGGGAGGCCAATTCCCTCATTTTGGACAGTACGCTTAAAATCATGGGAAGCCGGGGGTACGGCCTTCTCATCGAACACGGAATTGAAACCGCCAAACAGTTTGCCAGGGAAATTGGCAGGCGGCCCCTGTTTGAGGTGATCTCCCGTCCCGAACTGAATATCTTCACCTACCGGGTGTGCCCGCCTGAGATCCAG
>VMSV01000187.1 GCA_013791935.1 Desulfobacteraceae bacterium
TCAAAAAGCAGGTATGGTATGAAAGAAATCAGGAAAGAGGCGGAAAAATCTGTATTCTCAAACGTCGGGACAGCAATATCCAAACGTATATTGCTGGTGTTGTAGGCCCGTACTTTTTACACGAGGAGGTGAGCAAAGTGAGTAAAATGAGACTACCTAAGAACTTGGGAATGATCTTACTGAGCACCTGGCTCATCTTGACTGGGCTAATCGCATTGACCAATTTCAGCTTTAATGGACTATACATGATCATGGGGATCTTGGCCCTTGCTGCTGGTATTTTAATCCTGCTCGATCGGTAAGCTTTTAGGTTACAGCCTTAGTCGTTTCAGTTTGCGGCTGGAACAAGCCCATAACGCGGCCATCCGGGCTATTGTTTCTGGGTTCCTTACGCGAATTGGATATGAGGTGCAGATAAAATATTCCAGGGGTCACGGTCTGAATAGAACTTACCAAATCCCGGATGTAGCCAAAGCTAATAAGTCGTAGGGCCTTATGCGGATCAATATAATCATTTTTGGGCAGAATATGATGAGTTATAGCAATGCTTGAATATTCAGAATATACAAAGATGTTGATTGGTCTCATTGCCATATTAAATCCTGTTGGTGCCATCCCGATATTTATTTCTCTTACATCTGAGTTAGATCTTTCTGAACGGAGTGCTGTTTCTAAAGTTGTTGTGTATGCAGTATTAATTATCTTGCTTTTATCTCTATTTGTCGGGGAATTGGTTTTAAATTTTTTTGGGATAACAATCAGTTCATTTCGTGTTGCAGGCGGATTACTTATTCTGTTGATGGCTATCTCCATGATGCATGCAAAAACAAGTGGGGCCAAGCACACCGCAGAAGAGGCAGAAGAGAGCGAGAAAAAGGATTCCATCGCAGTTGTTCCTTTAGCAACACCATTACTCGCAGGCCCTGGTGCTATCAGTACCGTTATTCTTTATGCAAACAAAGGCACAGGCTTAAGGCATTATTCTATTATTGCAATAGTTATATTAGTCACGAGTACAGTTTTATTCACAATATTCAAATTTGTGCCATACATATCAAAATATATAAGCCAAACTGGTCTTAATGTTTTTACAAGAATAATGGGGCTGATTTTGGCATCAATATCAATAGAATTTATTGCAAGTGGTATTAAGGGATTGTTCCCTACTCTTATGTAAAATGCCTGCCCAAGTCACTTAAATTGAATAAACAGCTGAGGAAAGTGAAGCTGTAATATCATCAACTTAGGGTGGGATGTCTAAACATAAGATATAACATGGTAATCATGGCTTTTTTGAACTTATTAAAGCCTGCACTATCTCCAACCAGTGAATACTACGACCGGGACCGGCCGACCTTCTACAAATCCATCCAAAGTGTCCGTGAAAGCGGCATGGATATGAGTTTGCAGCGTGACCTTAAAGGGATGCTTGACAAGGAGCTCATTTCAAGTGAAGGCGCAACAAGCCAGCTTGTTTATGTGCTTCGAAATTGAACTTGCGACATCTTGTGACAGAAACTTGCGACAAACTCACGATACAACTTGTGACACTGGTTCTTTCAGACATGGATTGTAAAACAAACCGAAAGGTATTCAAGCGGTAATCGAACCCGCATTCGTTCTTAAGTTTCTGGAAAAATGTAGAGAATTAATACCCGATTAAAAAAGGGCCAGCCTTGTGATAACCCCTGAAAGGGAATAATGAGGATAGCTCTCTGAAAGGGAAGGGTTAAGGGGCCCATGGTTGCCAGAAAATGGGTAGCTGTTTTCCTGCTTGTCGTTCTTCGGTTCCATGGTATTTTACTAAATTACGTATCATCACTGCAGTCAAACCATCTGTATCCAAATAGTATTAATCCGGCAACTAAATACCACATCGGTTGACATTCCGGCGAAGGCCGGAATCCAGAAAGGACATGGATGCCGGATCATGTCCGGCTTGACGAATGTGGTATATTTAATTGCCGGGTCAATATTCTCTGTCAGATCCCTTGCCTGCTTCCCTATCTCGAAGGGGGTGAGGCAACCACCTGACCATTGACGATCTTCCCTGAAATCACGTCCCCGACCCGAAACATGTCAACGGCATCTGTGCCGTTGCTCGAACTGACTGGAAGGGTCCAAAGTTTATTATTCTTATCCTTGATGGTTACCAAATTTCCATTGATTTTCGTTACGGTGCCCGAAATGCTTTGATTCAATACGGATGTATTTTTAATTTCCCGGGCACCTTCGGTTTCAACTTTAAACGCCAGAGCACCTTCCAAGTTAATTTTTGACCCGCCAGCCAATTCATTCCCTTGGGCATAGACGCATTTGACTTCCGTTCCCAGGGAAATCCCCAGTGCAGCCACCATGGCGGCCATTGTCACCCCTTTTGCCACTGATTTCGGACGAACATTTTTTTGATCTTTTTTCATATGCTCTCCTCCTTACTGATTATGGTTATTGAGCCATTTTTCCACAGCCCCGATGTGATGAATCATTTTCTCATATGGATCAATGCTTGCTGTGATTTCCCCACAATTGTCATTGTCAATTACCCAGTCCGGATCCAGAAGCAGAGGAAAAGATGCACCCAAAGTACTGCCGTGTGACACGTTGATCCATTCGGGTAAAGGGAAGAGGCTTACAGGGTCAGATCTTGAGTGCGGCCGGGCAAGGCCGCGTAATCCAGCGGGTGGGAAGCCCGTCCCGGAAGGCAGGCCAGCCACCGGGTAGCGAGTCCTTGGAGGCTGTATGGTAACATGGAGCTTTAAGCGTAGGACAGCGAGCAGACAGGCCGTAAACCGAAAGGCTGAAGGGATTGAGCCCCGTAAGTGACTCGATGGGAAGGACGACACTGTTCAAGAAGTGGAAGTAAACACAGACATATTCGATAAAGGCAAGGATATGTCAGCTTCCCCGGGGTCTGAGACCATGGCATGTTTGACATCAGGATTGCACGGAAACCCGGGAGACCCTGTGCCTCTTTCGAAACTATCGAGAGTATGCCGGA
>VMSV01000034.1 GCA_013791935.1 Desulfobacteraceae bacterium
GAAGATCTTGCCGCCCATTCGTTTGATGCCACAGCCATAGTATTTTTGCCCGACTGCGTGGTATTCCCCGAAAGTACAGAAGAAATCTCCTCCATTTTAAAATTAGCCCAGGAATACGAATTTTGTGTGACGGCCCGGGGCGCCGGTTCCGGATTAACGGGAGGTTCTCTTCCTGTTAACGGGGGCTTGGTGTTGGTTACCTCAAGAATGAATCGGATTTTAAAAATTGACACGGATAACCTCATGGCCATTGCTGAACCCGGCGTGGTGACGGGCGATCTGCACAAGGCTGTGGAAAAACAGGGGCTTTTTTATCCTCCGGACCCGGCAAGTTCTGAATATTCAACGCTTGGCGGCAATGTGGCAGAGTGTGCCGGGGGCCCCAGAGCTGTTAAATACGGTGTGACAAGGGATTATGTTTTGGGGCTTGAAGTCGTGATTCCCGACGGGCGGATTATTCGAACCGGCGTTCAGACCGTAAAGGGGGTTGTGGGTTACGACCTCACCCGGCTGATCGTGGGATCTGAAGGTACCCTTGGGGTTATCACTCAAATTATCCTTCGGTTGCTTCCCATGCCTGAAGCGGTTCGCACTCTTACGGCAACTTTCGCGGACATGGAAAAAGCCGCTGAAACAGTGTCTGAAATCATCAGAAACGGGATTATTCCAAGAACGGTTGAATACATGGACCAGGTTTCCATTCGATGTGTTGAAAATTACCTCAAAATCGGTTTGCCCAAGGATGCCGGAGCCATGCTGCTGCTTGAGGTGGATGGAAGAAAAGAAGAAGTCGACCAGGCCGTCACCAGACTGAAATCCCTCTGCATTGGAAAAGGTGCCGTGAATGTAACCTCAGCCACCACCCCCGAGGAGGTTTCACGGCTGTGGCTTGCCAGAAGATCCATCAACCCGGCCTTATTTCAATATGCTCCCCATAAGATCAATGAAGATATTGTGGTGCCGAGAAGCAAAATTCCCCTTATGGTCAGAAGAATAAAACAACTGATCGAACAATTCGATATGATCATCGCAACCTTCGGCCATGCCGGGGATGGCAATATCCACGTCAATATCATGCTGGATAAAAACAATCCGGAGCAGAAAAGAAAAGCAGATCAGATCGTTGAAATTCTCTTTGATGAAACCCTGATGCTTGGGGGAACCCTATCCGGTGAACATGGTGTGGGTATCACCAAACGGTCTTATATTGATAAGGAAGTGGGACCCCATGAGATGGCCTTAATGAAGGGGATTAAAAGTGTTTTTGATCCCAAAGGCTTGATGAATCCCGGCAAGATATTCCCAGAAGGATAACAACATAAAGCCGGCGAGTTTTTATCCACTCAACCGACCCTCCGTCCAAAACAATGGATGACCTGCGACTGGCTCTGATTTCAATTAAATTTCATGATACTCACATTTGCGGATACCATTTCTTCCAGCATCTCAATATTATCCTTGCGGGTGGATTCAATGGCGCAACGCAAATTCAATGAGCAGTATTTTCTGCAGATGGGATCAGATGAATCAAAATCTTCAAAGCAATCCATATACAAATCCAAAATAGCACTTTTCCTCAAATCTTTTTTCATTCAAAAACCTATATTGTAAGAAGCGATACCATTTGAGAATGGATCTTTCCATTGGTTGCAAGTATTTCTTTCTTTTCCACAAAAAACGGTGAATTGGAAAAATCTGTCACCGTGGCTCCGGACTCCTGTGCAATAAGAAATCCAGCAGCCGTGTCCCAGGGTTTGAGGTTCTGCTCAAAATAGCCGTCAAATCTGCCACAAGCCACATAGCACAGGTCCAAAGCCGCAGAACCGAACCTCCTGATTCCCTGGCAAGCCGTGAGGCAGTTTTTAAATCGCGTCATGACCGGATCTAAAATCTCTTTGAAATTATATGGGAATCCTGTGGCAAGAAGGCTCTCTGAAACCGAAGTTGCGGCAGAAACTTCAATGGGAAGATCATTCAGGAAAGCCCCTTGTCCCGAAACCGCCCTGAATAATTCGTTGGTTCCCGGATTGAAGACTACGCCCAACATGATCTTCCCTTCCACGGAAAGAGCAATGGAAATGGCGTAGTGATTCAAGGCATGGGCAAAATTGGTGGTGCCGTCAACGGGATCAATAATCCATTGGTACGGAGAGTCGTTGATCAAAGGGCTGCTTTCTTCGGCCAGAAAGGAATGGTCCGGAAAATGTTCTCTGATTTTTTGAATGATTCTTTTTTCAGATTCCAGATCAGCTTCCGTGAGAAGATCGATGGCGCCCTTTTTTTGTATATGTTTGAGCCTTCCGATGAGGGATCGTGTTACCTCACCGCCTTCCAAGGCTGCTTCGATGGCTGTTTTTAATAATGTATCAAAATCCATACCGGGAAACGATTCAATTTTATAAAGAGAAGTCAAAGCTCAAGGGGTTTGCTTCCGGTTCGGCGTATTTTCATCCAGAACTCGAATGGCAAAACCTCTAATCTCCTCGATTAGCGGATTCAGGGTTGATTCATCTTTCGCGCTTATGGGGATTCCGTTCACCCGGGCGCTAATTTTATCAAGGTCTTCTTCGGATACCCGGTCCATTTTATTTAATAGGCAGATGACCGGGATGTCGTTTAAATTCAGATCCGCTAATATGCCGTTCACCGATTCCATTTGATTGTGGAATTGGGGGTTGCTGATATCGATGACATGAAGCAGCAAATTCGCATTTTCAAGTTCTTCCAAAGTGGCTCGAAAGGCCACCTTGAGTTCATTGGGTAAATCTTTAATAAAACCAACGGTATCGGTGATGATCACTTCCACATCCTTGGGAAATTTCAGCCGTCTGCTCGTGGGATCCAACGTGGCAAAAAGCCTGTTTTCCGATAACACCCTGCTTCGGGTCAGCGTATTCAGCAGGGTGGATTTACCGCTGTTAGTATATCCGACAATGGACAGGATGGGAACCTCTTTTTTATTTCGCATGGCTTTTTGTTGCAGTCGGTTCCGTCTTACATGCTCTATGGACTTTTCAAGCTGTAGAATTCGCTCACGTACTCTCCTCCGGTTGATTTCAAGTTTTGTTTCTCCAGGTCCCCGGCCTCCAATCCCTCCTGTGAGCCGGGACATGGCAGTGTTCTTCAGGACCAGTCTGGGAAGAATATAATTCATTTGAGCCAGTTCAACCTGCAATTTACCTTCCCGGCTTTGGGCGCGCTGGGCGAAAATATCCAGAATCAGCTGGGTCCGGTCAATGACTTTAAGGTCCACCTTGTCAGTGATGGTTCGAATCTGGGCGGGGCTGAGCTCCTGGTCGAAAATAATCAGCGATGACCCTTTCTGAAGGGCGGTAATGGTGAGTTCTTTTATTTTGCCCGTTCCGATGAAGGCGTGACTTCCCGAGTCACGTTTTTGTTGAAGAATGGTGCCAACCACATCGATTCCACCCGAAGTCGCCAGGTTTTCAAGCTCCTCCAGAGATTCTTCCGCCATGTGTTTTGATTTTTGGGTTACGCTGACCAGAAGAGCCCGTTCTCGGTCCGTACCCGAATGAAAGGCCTTTTTTGAAAACGCCAGTTCAGATTCAAGGGCGGAGATCAAATCAAGGCAACCGATATTCAACTGATTGGATCGTATGGGGGGAAGAACCACGGAGGGCTTGCCATCGACTTGTTCGGGTAGAATATGACCCATGTGAACCAGGTCGGGTTCACCGTCTTTATTCATGGTAATGACGGCCATAAGGTCCAGTCGAAGCAGGGCGAGATCGGTCAAATCATCTTTTGACAGGGAGTCCTTTTCAAGGTGGGTATGAACACACCTTAGCCCTTTTAATCGATCGGGTGCTGACCGGTAATCATCGGTTTCCGGAAGGATGATTTCGTGATGGTTGCCGACAATGACAAACTCTATTCTGCCTTGACGGTTGATGAGAAGACCGATTTGACGGCGAATCTCATGGGACAGAAGGCTTAACTCCCTTGTGAGTTCGGGCGTGATTAAATACTCGGGGGGAATTCGCCTTCGATAGAGATTCTCAAGTCGGCGGATCTGGTTTTTTTTGAGCCCTTTGGTGTTGCCGAAGAGTTTTTTCATTGAATCATAAAAAGCGATCAGTGAACATTTTTGGAAATATAATTTTCAAATCGCGTATACGTATTCAAAAATGCCAAGGTTGCCGTTCCTGTCGGGCCGTTTCTCTGTTTGGCCAGAATAATTTCAGCCGTCCCTTTGTGCGGGTTGTTTTCTTCTTTGTTATATACTTCATCCCTGTAAATAAATGCAACCACATCCGCATCCTGCTCCAAAGCCCCGGACTCTCTTAGATCTGAAAGTTTGGGGCGTTTGTCATTGCGTTGTTCAAGCATTCTGTTCAGCTGGGAAAGTGCCATGACAGGCAGGTCAAGTTCTTTAGCCAGTGCCTTTAATGAACGGGAAATATCTGAAATCTCCAGGTCTCTTCTTTCCAGGGTTCGGTTTGCCCGCATCAACTGCAGATAGTCTATGATAATCAACCCGATATTTTTATCCATTTTGAGACGTCTGGCCTTGGCCCGGATTTCCATGGCTGAGATGACCGGGGAGTCATCTATAAAAATAGGCGCTTCCGAAAGAACGCCGGCGACCTCGGTAATCGTGTCCCAGTCATCCATACTGAAAAAACCGCTTCGAAGCCGTGAAGAATCGATTCTGGATTCCGCACATAGCATTCTCATGGACAGTTGCTCTTTGGACATTTCAAGGGAAAAAATCGCCACCGGTACGTTGTGCTCAACCGCGGCATTTCTTGCGATATTCAAGGCCAGAGAGGTTTTCCCCATGCTGGGGCGGGCTGCCAGAATAATCAGATCGGATCTTTGAAACCCGGACGTATATCGGTCCAGATCGATAAAATCCGAAGGAACGCCGGTAATCATGGATTTGTTGGCCTGCTTTTCAGCCAGCATTTCAATGTTTATGTCGATAATCTGGCTGATGGGGGTGAAGGCCTGGCGGGATTTGTTTTCTGAAATTTCGAAAATTGCTCTTTCAGCAAAATCCACAACACCTTCAAAGTCACCGGTATCTTCAAAACATTTCTGGATGATGGTGTTGGATTTCTGAATCAGGCTTCTTAAGCAGGATTTTTCATAGACAATATTTGCATAATGTCGAACATTTATGGCCAGAGGAACCGTGTCGATCAAACCGGCAAGATAGGATGCGCCGCCAATTTCCTCCAGTTGGTTCCGGTTTTTCAATTCATTGGAAAGGGTAATTAAATCAACCGGTTCAGATCTTTCAAAAAGCTTTATGATGGCTGCAAATATTTTTTGATGATTCGACCTGTAAAAGTTTTCCGGTGATAGAATTTCAATGATCTCATATAAGGCGGAATTGTCCACCAGGATGGAACTGATCAGGGACTCTTCTGCTTCAATATTTTGAGGAGGAAGCGTCAATGAATTCTGTAAATCGGTTTTTTTACGTTGAGCGGCCATGATTGGATAAAACCAGAAGCGTTAGGGGTGAAAAAAGGAAATGGAACAAAAGCCCTCTTATCAAACCTCAACCAGTTTATCTTCCTGGAGTTGAAGAAGAATCGAGGGCCATAGGCATTCTTTAACCGTTACCGTTAGGATGAAGCGGTGGGCTATGCTTCCGGAACGATTTCAACCTTTATTTTAGGCTCAATATCTTTATAAATACGAATGGGTATTTCAAAGGTGCCCAGGTTTTTGATGGCGTCCTTGAGCAATACCATTCTTTTTTGGACCACAATGCTTTGATCCGCAAGCGCTTTGATGATGTCCCGCACGGTGATGGAGCCATACAACCGTTCTTCATCGCTGACTTTGGCCCGTATAATGCAAACCACCTGTTTAAGCTTTTCAGCCATTTCAGTGGCGATTTGAACCTCTTTGGCAATCTGCAAATCAAATTTTGTTTTTTCCTGCTCCAGGACTTTTCGGTTCTGAACCGTGTCAATAACGGCTTTTTTCTGGGGAAGCAGGTAGTTTCGGGCATAACCGTCTTTCACCTTTACGGCGCTGCCGATAATTCCTAAAGACTCAATGGTTTCTTTTAAAATTACTTTCACTTTAGAACCTCATATTTTAGAGAAAAAATGTTGAATGCAAGTCTACTTAACTTGCTTTATATTATCAACAAGAAATCAAGATGTGCCGGGTTTTTCAGGATTCAACTTCCGGATATCCAGCCAAACATCAAAAAATCCCAAACCAATGACAAAAAAGATCAGGATTTGCTGTATGCCGATCAGGAGGTACAATGCAATTTTCAGAAATTTGGGCAATTTCTTTCTTTCGAAGTAAAACGCCACAATGGCAATTCCCTGAAAGAAATAAATGACCATTAGCACCAGCAAACAATTAAGCCCGATCATTTTCAAAGCCGGGCTTGGCAAAAAAAGAATCATCCCTGACCCAATGGCAAACCATACCAGAATTTCAGGCGCTTTCCATTCCGTTAGAGGGTCGAAATTCAAAGCGGCCAGATTCTTGGCCTTGAAAAGCGTTTTGGCCAATAAGATGTTTATCCAAGCCGTCATCAATGAAAAAACCGCAATAAGTCCCGGTGTCATTCTGACCAGCACGTAGAGGATCTGCTCTCTTGAATCCTGGATAAGCCTTATGGTTGGTTCAGGCATTTTCATTTCTTCATACAGAGCAATGGTGTTTTCTAAATTTCCACTGACATATTCCGATAGAAGCGAATCAATGCCGGACCCTGAAACCAAGCTGAAAAAGAACAAGCTGACAAAAACCAAAGCCAGCGCAATACCGGTTGCATAGGAAACCAATTTTTCAATAGAAAGTTTGTTTTCCGTCAATTCTCCCAGTGAAAAACCGATGACCAGAAGTTCAACGAGAAACAAGGCATCTGCGGACAGGCCGTCTGTCATCAATAGCACAAGAAAGGCCACCGTGCCGGGTATAATAGCACCCACTCTTCTGCCAAGCTTAACCCGGTAAAAATAAGTTGGCAATGGAACGAAAATGACAAAGAATAAACCCATCACAGGCAATAGGGCGGATAGCGTTACCAGTATCCCTGTGATGGCGATGCCATTCAATAAATCCTTGGTCATGTGATTAATACATTTTTTGCCACACCCCTTTGCTTAATTCAGGGGAGTGCGGGAATTGACTTTAAACATCCAGGGTACCCACGAACGGGAGCAGTGCAATGGTTCGTGCACGTTTTATGGCATGGGTCAAAACCCTCTGATGTTTTGCGCAGGTTCCGGAAATACGCCGGGGTATAATTTTGCCTCTTTCAGTAATAAAATATCGAAGCGTTTTTGAGTTTTTATAATCAATAACGATACTGCTGTCAGCACAAAACCTGCAAACTTTTCTCCGGTGATAGACTCTTTTTTTTGCGGGGCGCCCCCTTTTTGCGTCAGTATTATGCATTATTCAACTCCTCATCTGTTTTGGAAAATTCGGCTTCGTCGGCTTCGTCGGCTTCGTCGGCTTCGTCGGCTTCGTCGGCT
Organism: Desulfobacteraceae bacterium; assembly: GCA_013791935.1. Lineage (GTDB taxonomy): Bacteria > Desulfobacterota > Desulfobacteria > Desulfobacterales > UBA5616 > VMSV01. Next base: position 7,482 of record VMSV01000034.1, read on the forward strand.
TCGTCGGCTTTGTCTTCTAATACCGGCTCTTTGGCGATGGGTTCCGAAGCTGTCGTTTTTTCCTGAGCTGCCTCTTTTGCCGCAGCCTCTGCTTTGGACTGAATTTCAGCAATTTCTGTTTGGAGAGCGTCCTCGTCAACATCCTTGTTCAGTACAACGGTCATATATTTCAGAACACCGTCTTCGATGCGAGAAAATCTTTCAATTTCATCCACAAGAGGTCCCATTCCACAAAAGTCAAAGCGGACATAGTATCCTCTTGTTTTTGATTTTATTTCATAGGCGAGTCTTCTGGATCCCCATTCATCCAGAACCACAAGAATGCCCTTTTGTTGCTCAATAACCTCTTTGATTTTTTCAATAATGGGTTTTCGACCGTCATCCGATAAATCCGGGTCGATAATAATAATTGTTTCGTATCTCCTCATTGAACCTCCTTTTGGCTTTGAAGCCCTGGTTTTGAATTGCACGAAATGTGGAATGCCACCAGAGCAAGGAATATTATAAAAATAGCTCCTTTACCATTCGTTCATAGGCAATGTCAACTTGAAATTGGGTTTCTTTTTCATATCTGGAACTTTCAGATTGAAAATCAGCCTGTCTTCATGCATGATTATTCAACCATTCGGTATTTTGGCCGGCATTCCGGAAGAGGTCTGAATAAACCATTCCATACGAATCCATGGGAGATGATCCCGTTTGTCAGAAGACCTTAACCCACAATCTGATCTTCAGAGTGACATTCTGAACATGCCCGTTCAAAAGGCCATTTTCCATCTGGCCTGGCCCACGATTTTTTCGGGTATTCTTGAAAATCTCACCACCACGGTGGACATGATCATGGTGGGTACGTTGGGGGCTCCGGCCATTGCAGCGGTGGGGTTTTGCGGCATGATCAACTGGACCCTGTCCTCCCTCATGATGGGTCTTAGCATTGCCATCACCGCCATGGTGGCAAGGAGTTACGGTGGCGGGCAAAAAAAAGATGCTGAATTTGCCGTTGCCCAGGCCATGATCTTGGCCCTTATTCTCGCCGCAGGAATTGCTCTGATCATTTTTTTCGGGGCCCCATGGATTTTGCGGTTTTTAGGGGTTCAAAATGATGTGTATGAGCTGGCCGTCCCTTATCTTAAAATTATTTCCTTCAGCGGTTTGTTTTTTGCCGTTCTCATCACCTTGGGTGGTGCTCTGCGTGGAGCCGGAGATACCCGCACCCCTTTGTATATAGGGTTTATTTCGAATATATGCAATGTGGCCCTCAATTATGTGCTGATCTTTGGAAAAATGGGATTTCCCGCCCTGGGGGTCACCGGAGCTGCCATCGGGAGCATGATCTCCCTGTTGGTGGCCACCCTGCTTTTGGTCATTCTATGCCACACCGGCTGGTTAACGCTCCAATTGTCCTTCATGCATTTTCGATGGGATTCCGGCAGAATGCGGGCACTGATTCGCATGGCCATACCGGCGTCCATTGAACAGTTTGTGGTTCAATTGGGGCTTTTGGTTTACGCCAGATTCATTGTGGGGTTCGGCACTGCGGCGTTGTCCGGGTACCAGGTGGGGTCACAGGTTTTGTCTTTATCTTTTATTCCCAACGGGGCCTTTTCCATTGCCGCATCCACGCTTGTGGGCCAGAATCTGGGGGCAGGGCGAAAATCCGAAGCCAAAAGAGCCGCATGGATTTGCCTTGGGCTGGGAACCCTTTCCATGAGTACGGTGGCGGCCATTACCCTTTTCAATGCCGAATTCCTGGCTTCTGTTTTTGTCAAAGAACCGGATGTCATACACCTTGGAGCCAATTTTATCGCCATCGTGGCCTTTTCCCAACCGGCCATGGCCGTATACTTTATTTTGGCTGGTGCGTTGCGGGGGGCAGGCGATACCCGTTCTCCCTTATATGTCACCCTCATCTGCATGTATGGCATTCGCATTCCAGGGGCTTTTCTGGTGAGCCTGTTCATGGACATGGGCATAGAATTGACCTTCGGGCTGTTGATTCTTGATTATATCGCCAGAGCCGTGGGCATTTTGTATTTCTTTCGCAAAGGAAAATGGATGGAATAACAGGGTTCAAGAAGCTTCATCCTGTGCCCCATGGCTCCTTCTCTCCCCCTCACAAGAATTTCGATTCAGGAAAAATAGCTCAAGTTTTATAGTGGAATGACGATGGCTTATATGCAGGGCATTTCAATGCCCGGTTTTTAACCTACTATAAAAAACAACAAAGGAGCTATTTGTGGAGAATCGACCCATACGGAATGTTGCTTTATTTATTTTCTTACCCCTGTTTTTTGTTTTAATCTCAACACCTCCGGTTTTTGCTTCGGAAACCCGGGGAAAACCTGACAAGGAGCTTCTGCAAGAAACCGGTCTGGATGAATGCCTGGAGAAGGCTCTGGAAAACAACCGCCGCCGTCCGGCATCCCGCTTTGCTGTCGAGATGGCCGAGGCTCAGCACCGGCAAGCCATGGCCGGTTACTGGCCGCAAATCGCCATAAAAGGCGGCTACCAGCTCATGGATGAAGCCCCCAATTACATCTTTCCTTCCTCCACCATATCCTTACCCATGGGTGGCACCATCCCCATTACGATTCCGGGTTTGGGGGCCATTGATGTGGGTTCCATCACCGTTCCAGCCCAGGATATCAAACTCATGGACAAGGAATCGTACAGGGGATCTGCCGAGGCCACCTGGCTGCTTTACGACGGTGGGATGCGCAAAGGGTATCGTGAGCAAACCCAAGGGCTTGTGGATATAATGAAGCAGGATTCCCGGCGCACGGACCTGGAAATCGTGGACAGTGTCAAACGATTCTATTACGGGGCTGTTGTGGCCACCCAGCTTCACCAGCTCGGCAAGGATACCCTGGAGCGTATGGGGGCCACCCTCAATCTTACGGAAACCATGTATAAAGAGGGCAGCGGAACCGTAAAGAAAACCGACTGGCTCGACAACAAGATCATGGTCGATTCCCTGCGTTCCATGGTGGCCTTATTGGAGAAAAATGAATTGATGGCCCGGGCCGCTCTGGCCAACACCATGGGCATGCCATGGAATGCCAGTGTAAAACCAAAGGACACGGAAATGCCCTTCACGCCTTTTATGGACCAGCTGGACGGCCTTGTGAGCACCGCCTATCAATTCAACCCGGACTGGTCCAAGGTCGAGGCCGCCATTCGTGCTGCTGAAGGAGCTGTGCTTACGGCCAAAAGCGATTATTACCCAAAACTTGCGGTCGTGGGCGAGCTGCACAAATGGTGGAACGACTATGATGCCGGCATGGCAACCGACCCCAACAAGGAAGGCTGGACGGCTGGCGTGGGGGTTGAGATTCCTATTTTCAGTGGTTTCCTGACCCGAAACAAGGTGGCCGAAACCCGTGCCCGTGTTGCAAAAATCAAAGAGGAGCAGATTCTCCTCAAAGAGGGGATCGGCCTTCAAATCAGGGATACTTTCCTTGCTTTGAGCGCTGCCGAGAAATCCCATCAGGCTACGTTGGACGCCATGAACGCCGCTGTGGAAAACCGGGATCTGAATACCCGGGCGTATCAACAAGAACTGGTGGAAACCGAGGAGGTTATCCGTGCCCAGTTGATGGAAGCGCTCATGTCTGCCCAACATTACAAGGTGCGTTACGACCATATTGCGCTCCAATCCCAACTGAATCTGGTGGTGGGAAACGAAGTGCTCAAGAAACTTGAAGAATGATCCTTAAAAACGTCACAAAGCAGTTTCGGGAAACAAGCATTGTTGTCTGCCCTATAACACGGCGACAGTTTCGTGGATGGTTGAGTGTTATGCTGGTGATGCTCTGCCTTATTCCCGTGGGGGCAAGGGGTGAATCATCGGAATTGTTCCGTGTGGGTTTTTCCAAGTCGACCTTTGAGGAAGTGAACGAAAACGATGCCATTGCTGCCGTTCGCGTATGGTCCCAAGCCCTGGTAAAGGAACGCGGCATTGCTGCAGATCCGCAACCCATTATTTTTTATAGCAATATCGAAATGGCCGAGGCTTTGACCAAGAAAACCGTGGATTGCATCAACCTGACCACGGCTGAGTATGAAGAATTGAGAGGGCAGCTGGTCAAGGATTGTATTGTGTTGGGGGTATTGTCCGAATCCATCACGGAAGAGTATCTGCTGATCGTCCATTCCAAAAGCGGCATCGAAAAACTCAGCGACCTGCGGGGGCGTACTCTGGGGTTTCTTCAGTCTCCCCGTACTTCTTTGGCTGCTGTCTGGGCGGATACCCTGCTGGTTCGGGAGGGACTTCCCCCGGTCGCTGAATTCATGGGAAGGGTTTTTTCTGAAACAAAGATCGGCAAAGTCATTCTACCCGTGTTCTTTCGTCAGAAGGACGCTTGTGTGATCACTCGAAAGGGTTTTGACACCATGATCGAACTCAATCCCCAAACGGGACAGGAACTCAAGGTTTTGGCCACCTCACCGCCTGTTGTACCCATGGTCTTCTGTTTTCGGAACGACTTCAGCCTTTCCTTTCGGGAAAAAATCCTGGGCGAGATTACCAGCTGGCATCAATCTCCCTCCGGCCGGCAGATCCTGACGCTCTTCCAGTCAGACAGGATTGAAAAACACCCGGTGAGTTGTCTGGACAGCGCGTTGGAAATTCTTACGGCGCATAAAAAGTTGTCCGGAAAGACAGCGCCAGGCCAAGGGGTCAGGGCCTCAAGGGATGCCATGAGAGGAAGCCAATAAGCGCAAATGGAACGTCGCAAATCTATCGTCCAACACCTGGCAAAATCCATTGAATCCTTGGATCACAAAGCAGAAATTGCAAAGCCTGCATCCATGCAGTTGACGGATCTGTGGCCATGGTTTTGCGCGCGGTTGGTCTTCTTGTTCGTGCTTGGGGCGCCTCTTATTCGAATCGTTGCTGAAGAACCGGTTTCCCCTCCCTTTCGAATTGGTTTTTCCAGCAGTATGCTCACGGATGTAAACGAAAACGAAGCCAGGGCTTCGGTAAAGGGTTGGGGCGAACTGATCGCCAAGGAACAGAACGTCCCCATGGACCCAGATCCCGCCTGCCTTGAGTCGTCCCTGGAATTGATTGCAACCCACCGCCGGTTGTTCTGAAGGAGTAAACCTGTGAAAATCCTTATCCCTGTCCTGTGTCTATTCTGCTTCCTGGTCACGGAAGGAGCCCACAGCGCTGAAAACGCAAAGGTCATTCCTTTCCGCATCGGTATTTCATCTCAGACCATGGGGGATGTCAATCGGAATGATTACATGGCTGCCTTCAAATCCTGGGCCGTCACAGTGGGCAGAGAGCAGGACTTGTCCATGGAGGTTGAGGGGGAAGTGTTTGAAGAAATGGAAGGATTGGGCAATGCCTTTAAGGAAGACCGGTTGGACGGCTTAATTCTTGGTGTAAAGGATCTCATGGGTATGGTCATGATACCCGGGAGTGTTTTTTTAAGTTGCAGCGAAAAGGGGTTGTATGTCCATTATGCGGTCATCGTGCATCGTGACAGTCCTATCAAGGATGCAGGCGGGCTCATGGGTTGCAAGGTGGTCACGAACAATGGCCATTTGATGGGACTGGCTCGACCCTGGTTTGAGGTTTTACAGGCCGGTCAAACCCAAGGGATTACCAAATGGCCGGGCAGCCTGATCTTCAAGGAGAATTCGGCCAAGTGCATCCTGCAAGTGTTTTTTCGCCAGGCCGATGCGGCTTTGGTTACTGAAGATGCATTTGATCTGGCCTGTGAACTTAATCCCCAGCTGCGAAAGGAGCTCAAAGTATTGACCGTGTCACCGCCCTTCATCCCCGGCCTTTTTATCATACGACCCGGCTTTAAGGAAAGAGAGAGGCTGGAGATGGCGATTGTGGAACTTCACAGCTCCCCGGGCGGCCAACAGGTTCTGTCCATCTTCCAGGCAACTCGCATGGAGAAACACCCCGGTTCCATTCTGGACCCCACGATGCAGTTTCTTTCGGAGCAACAGCGGGTGCTGCAAAATTCAAAGCCAAAAGGAACCCGGCCGTGATTTCAAAAGTAATATGGCTTATCTTACTGGTCATCCCATTGCTCCTGCAACCGTTCTGCAATTCGGCCCATGCTTCCGAGGCATCGGAACCATCGAAACAGGAAAAATTGAGCATAGGGATCCTTCAGAATCATTTTCTCGGGGTGAACTCGTTGGATGCGGAAGCTGCTTTCAAAATCTTTGCACGAACCGTCGCGCTCACCTATGGTTACCAAATCGATGTCACAGTCCGGATGTTTGAGAGCACTCGTGAACTTCAATCAGTCCCCTTGGTTGAGAGAATAGACCTCATTGTTTTGGATACCTGGAGCTACCTAAAGATGAAGGATGAGAAATGGCTTGAACCGGTTTTTGTGTCATCGGATGGTGACCAGATGGCATGCCGCTACCTGCTTCTGACTCGGCGGGAAAGCAAACTGAATACCTTGAAGGATTTACGGGGTAAAACCTTGAACCTGCTTGCCTCATCCAATGCCATGCTGGGGATTCCATGGCTTCAAGGCCTCATGCAGGAGCACGAACTGGGGATGCCGGAGGAATTCTTCGGCGTAATGGAATACTATACCCAGCCAATGCCCACGGTTCTTCCGGTTTTTTTCGGGAAAAAGGACGCTGCTCTGATAGATGCCACAAAGTTCGAGCTGATGATTGAGTTGAATCCTCAACTCAAGAGCTTGCAGACCATCGGCTCCTCGGAACCCCTCGTGAACTCCGTTGTCTGTCTTAAGCGATCGGGATGGTCCTCCGAACGGTTCAGGCAGGATTTGGTTCAAGCCATGGCCGAGCTACACCTTAAACCTTCAGGCCAGCAGATTCTGGCTCTTTTCAAGATCGGACGGATGGTGCCATTCGAGCAAAGCCAACTGGACACGGTGATACAACTGCGTGAAATGGCGTTATCCCGGAAGAATAAAAACCCGGGCGCGCCAGGCAGGCTTGAAAAATCGCATGGAGGAGGTATTTAGCAAAGATGACTTTAACCCAAACCAAACGCCCCCGTGTCAGCATTGCCCTGCGCTTTGCCCTGTTGTCCTGGCTGGTGACCCTGTCAACTTTGCTTATTTTCGTTCTCATGACCCTTCCGCAGCAAAAGAGAACCTTTCTTAAAAACCTGGAATCCAAAGCCAATAGCGTGGCCGTATCGTTGCGGGATGTGGCTGCGGGTGCTGCGGTGAACGAAGACCTGGCCAGTGTGGTCAGCGCGAGCCAGACCTTGCTGGAAGGTGATCCCGATCTCGATTTTCTAATCGTCACGAAAAACAATGGGTTTTCCCTGATCAACGAGCAATCCGGTTGGAGGGTCGAACCTGAAACCCATCCTTACTGGCTTCCGGAAAAGCGAAAACCGGTGGGCGGAATTGCTTTTGTTCCGACGTTGAACCACCGGGTCTTTCACTACGCTCAGCCCTTTGATTATTCGGGTATTCAGTGGGGCTGGATTCATGTGGGGCTCTCCCTAGAGAGATACGATCAAAGCGTAGCGTCTCTATATCGTAGCACGGTCATTTTGGCACTGGGGTGCATCTTTCTGAGCTTTCTCGTCTCGCTGGTGTATGCCCGGCAAATGGTCCGGCCCATTCTGCGCCTGCGCCATCTGGTGGAGAAAATCGCAGGGGGGGATCTTTCCGTAAAAGCGCATATCAAAAGGCACGACGAACTGGGTAGCCTTGCCGATTCCGTCAACACTATGACCGAAGCTCTATTGCGGAAAGATCAAATTCTGGAGAGTGTCAGCTTTGCCGCCCAGCAGTTCATGCAGACCTCCCAATGGGAGGATGTTATCCATCCAGTGCTGGGAAAAATCTGTCAGGCGGCGGATGCCAGCCGGGCCTATATTTTTGAGAATCATACGGACAGAGGCGGACGATTGAATGTGTCCCAACCGCACAAATGGGCTTCACCTGCGGTCACCCCCCAGCTGTCCAATCCTGAATTGCAGAATCTATCCTATGACGATATGGGATTTGGAAGCTGGCCTGAACGGCTCGGCCGGAACGAAATCATCCCCGCAATCGTGTCCGAAATGAGTACGCAAGAAAGGGCCGTTTTGGAACCTCAAGACATTCGTTCCATCATTGTCATCCCGATTTTTGTGGAAGGCGTCTGGTGGGGGTTCATGGGATTGGACGACTGTCTTCAGGAAAGGGTGTGGACCTATGCCGAACAGGACAGCCTTCGAGCAGCCGCCGACATGCTCGGAGCGACCATCAGCCGGCAGAAAATCCAAAATGCCCTTGTGGTCGCCAAGGAAGGCGCGGAGCAGGCCAGCCGGAGCAAAAGCGAATTTCTTGCCAACATGAGCCACGAGCTGCGAACTCCGCTGAACCACATTATCGGGTTCACGGACCTGGTGCTAAGTCGAAGTTTTGGCGAACTCACAGAAGAGCAGGATGAGTTTCTGAAAGATGTGCTGGGCAGCAGTCACCATCTGTTGTCCCTGATTAATGATGTTTTGGATTTGTCCAAGGTGGAAGCCGGCAAGATGGAGCTGGAGCTTTCGGAAGTCCGGATTCGGGAATTGCTTGCAAACAGCCTGGTGATGGTCAAGGAAAAGGCTCTGAAGAACCGGCTGAAGCTGGAGGTTGAATTGGATGGGGTTCCTGAATTGTTTATGGCAGATGAGCGCAAGATCAAACAGGTGGTGTACAACCTGCTATCCAATGCGGTGAAGTTCACACCTGCCGGGGGTGAGGTTCGCCTGGGGGCCAGGGTTCAGGATCGTGCCGAATTCAAAGAACATCTCCCGAACCCGGGGGGAATTGAGAAATGCTTGTGTGTGTGGGTTGCGGATACGGGCATCGGCCTGGAGCCAAAGGATCTGGCCCGGATCTTTGATCCTTTTGAGCAGGTGGAGGGCAGTACCAGCCGAAAATACCAGGGGACCGGGTTGGGGCTGGCGCTCACTCGCAAAATGATCGAGCTGCATTCCGGTGTCATATGGGCTGAGACCTCCGGGATGGGCCAGGGGAGCACATTTAAGTTTGTTCTTCCGGTGTTGAGGAAGGAATGATAAGCTTGTTGCGATATTGATTTTGAACGCATCGCCCGTCTTTCCGGTGTATCGGGAAATAGGGTTTTCCACAATCAGCATGTTTCCATCGGGCCGATGCGATCATGCCTTTTTGCACTCTTTAAACACTGGAGATCGGCATTTTTTACAGTCCGGATGGTTGATGTTTTCAAGGATTTTGGTGATGGCTTCTGTTTCGGATTCAAAGATGTGGTGAAGACCGATATCGTTGATGTATCCTCCCCGCTCAAGAACCCCTCTGGCAATGGGTTTCAGACCGCAAAAATATAGCCCCCCTTGCAGTGCATTCCTCCGAAGGGATTCTTTTGCCAGCATTTCCGCACCGGTGACATCAATAAAATTGATGCCGTGAGCCATAATCAGTAGGTGGGATTTACGCAGGAGGGGTTTGTCAATGGCATAAAAAAAATCTGTGATATGGTTCACTGCACCAAAAAACAAAGATCCGTCAATGCGAATGATTTTCAGGGCAGGGCAATGTTGTTCAGATGGGGTCCAAATAGGCCCGGCGGCGTCCACCTGATCCGGCATAAGGCTGATAATTTCAGGATGGGCGGTTTGGCGCAGGTAAAAAAACAGGGACAACAGAACCCCTGCATATATGGCGAACTCAAGATCCAGAAGCAGGGTTGAAAAAAACGTTGCCCCCAGGATGGCTGCCTCCTGTTTGCTGGTGCGGATAATATTCCGGATATGATGAAAATCGATGAGATTAAACGCCACCAGCAGAATAATTCCGGCCATGGCCGGGATGGGCAGATATTCTGTTAAGGGGGCCACCAGAAGCAGAATCAGGGCCAGAAATACGGATGCAAAAACAGCGGATAATGGCGTCATGGCCCCGGCGTGGTAGTTAATGCCGGAACGGGTGAATGACCCTGAACCCGCGTAACAGGAGAAAAAACTGCCTGCAATATTCGATAATCCCTGGCCGATAAACTCCTGACTGCCGTCGATCTGCTGGCGCGAAAACCCCGCCACGGAGCGCGCAATGGACAAGGCTTCGATCAGGCCGATCAGGGCAACGGCAAAAGCTTTGGGGGCCAGTTGTTGAAGGGTGGTGATGGAAAAATCCGGTAGGGAAAAAGGCGGCAGGCGGCCGGGCAAACTGGCCATCAAATGGATGCCGTGGGATTTAGCGCCCACAAGTACGCCCAATACACTGCCGAAGATCAGGGCAAAGAGGAGCCCCGGCCATCGGGGCCGGAACAGCTTAAAGGACAGGGCACAAGTCAGGGCTCCGAAAGCCACGATGGCTGAGTAGGGATTTGCCCGGGAGGTTTCGTGAAAAAGGGTCCACCAGGTGTTAAAAAAGGAGCCGGCTTTGGGCATGGGAATTCCAAAAACATGACCCAACTGGCTGGTGGCAATGAGAATGGCTGCCCCGGCGGTAAAACCCACGATGACGGAATGGGAAACAAAATTCACCAGAATGCCCATGCGGGCCAATCCAAGGGATAATTGAAAAACCCCGGCCAGAAAGGTGAGGGTGATGGCCAAACTGATGAATTCAGGGGAGCCGGGTGAGGCCAAGGGGACCAGGGAAGAGAACACCACAATGGAAATGGCCGTAGTGGGCCCGGAAATAAGGTGCAGGGAAGAACCGAATAATGCAGCCACCACAGGCACCACGATGGCTGTATATAATCCGTATTCCGGGGGCAACCCGGCAATCATGGCAAACGCGACGCCCTGGGGCAGAACGATCACCGCTCCGGTCAACCCGGCCATGACATCGGCCCGGACGGTATCCCAGCCCACAAAACTCCACCAGCGCAAAAAGGGAAAAACTTTTCTCCAAAATGCGATGGTAGGGGTTTGCATGCTTTTATCCTTCTCCGGTAGAAAAACGTGTCCGTCAGTCTTGGATGGAATGGGCAACGATATTCACATGGACCTTTTTCACCTCATCAACCTTTTCAACCATACGCTTCACTTTCCTGGAGATCCCTTTTTCATCCACAAGAGATCCCCTTACGCTTACATAAACCACACCGTTCCGGGCATCGGCGGTTACTTTGGGGAAATCACGCACCAGCGCAGCTTCGACCTGGGCGCTTAAGCACAGATCCTCAAGCCGTTCGGTGCTTTCGGGTGTTGTTTGAAAGCAAGGACTGTTAAGGGAGCAAAGAATAATGGATACCGCATCATCCACATCCATGGTATCCAGATGCAAGGTCATGTCATAAAATCGCTGATCCCATGTGTCCAGGCCGTAAAGGGTCATGGACCATTTCCGCCGTTCGGCGTCATCCTTCACAAGAATGTGACGGGCTTGGTCAGCCGAGATCCTTTCACGTTTCATTTCCTCTTTTATCCGGTCCTCCAAATTGGCCATAATCCGTACTTTCAACACATGGGGAATTTTCTGTAAAAAAGCATGGCCGGCCAAACCATGGTAAATCAGAGAATCTTTTTGAAGGCGTTTGAGCAGGGCGGCACGAAAAAAGGCGATGTATCTTTCTTTGCCGTAGGTGAAGCGATCCAGAATGGAAGGCGCATCATGGATGGCCCGAACCAGTTTGATTTCGGGGATGTTGAACTGTTCGGAGGCTTCAAGAATAATTTCCCGGGAAAGGCATTCATAATTCAATAATGCAGCCAGCTTTTCGGCGACTTCCCGTCCCCGGCTATAAGAGCCTCTGGATATGGTCACAATTGACATGGCACCCTCCGTTAGGTTGAACATCCAGGGGGGAACTCAAAAATGATGCTATTATGAAAAACACTTTTATCGCTGTAAAGAACGCAAAGAAAGTTAATATTTCCCTATATTTTAAGAAAAGTCTTCGCGTTATCGCACAACAAATTATCCTGGAAGGCGGTGAAATGATCAAAATATTTTTTTAGACCCCCCAGCTTATTGACCATCATAATCATGATATAGTCCGTACCGAACATGAGTTTGCTTTCCAGTCCTTTATTTTGTGTGACAATATTGAGGATTTTCCGGGGCAGTTTCGACTGGGCGTGGTAGGATATATCCGTATACACATGGGGATGTTACTGGATCATTTTGATGATTTCCTCCATCCACGCGGTATGGCCTTCAGCAAGCTGGTCGCCCCCGCCGAAATGGGCGAAGTTGATGCGCAGGTTCGGCCACCGGTTCAAAACGGGCCGCCATTTTTCCGGAGCGGTGAAGTA
>VMSV01000124.1 GCA_013791935.1 Desulfobacteraceae bacterium
ACGAACATACAATTTGAAAAAACCCAATATCCGAAATATGTTATTGCCTTGCTGTACCCTAACTTCCCAGATATCATTGGTGCTTTGAAGTTTCTTGAAAAACTTTCGAGGCACAATATCTATTTGCTCTATGATGTCAAGAACAAAGGCGATTTTTTCAAATTGTATGTTCGTCAGCGAATCAAAATATTCTTTAACAGGGCTTTTGCCCGTTTCGAATTTATAAAATTTAATTTTTCGCATGGTCATATGTTCGCATATACGCGAACTTTATTCAAGGGGTTTATTTTCCAAAAAACGCACAACATGACACTTAACGCAGACGGCGGGTGTCAAGATAGATGTCACCTGATCCGCAATTAAGCTGCTTCTTAAAAGGGTACTCCTGGCCGGCTTTTTCCTTTGCGGGATTTAGCAAGACACGGTGCACCGGGTTCCAGTTGCGTGTTTGTCGTGACCATCGGTTCGGATTGCGACGACGGGCTTTTTCATACACAAAACGACGGTTAACCAAGATACTGTGCTGACGGCCATAGTGTCGGTCATCGGGTGTTACGAATCGGACAGCAATGTGAAGGTGCTGCGTATTGTACCAGCAGACAAATGCGTTCACCCAATCTTGAGCATGAACGAGGTTATCAAATGCTTTTGCCGGATATTCGGGACGGTACTTCATCGTACGGAACTTAAGGGGTCACCCATTAAAGGGCGGGTCAAGAGAAAAAACACCTCTCCCGAGCAAAAAAATAACCTTTTTTCACTTGGCCCTTACTCCCGGCCGATGGACACGGCTTCCGCAATTGATCGCACCCGTCATCTCTTATTCTTGGTTCACGGATCATTGAAAATGATCCGCACCAGTCACCCATCCGGTTCAAGGCTGATGCACATTATACGTAGAGCCTGTTATGTGCGGCCCGTGGTCCGTATGCCGAACCTCAGAAATCATTCGGTACCATGTCGTGTCCAATGGAGTAATTTTCAAATCTTGTGGTTGTTAGCCAGCCCCTTAACGGTTCACGACATGGGCGGATCAAAATACGAAAACGAAATCCCTGTGCCGGGTTGGATGCGTCAGTTCCAATTAAGTCTTACGGATTAATACCTGTCCCGGCTTCTTTATGCGGGACAATTGATAAAATCCTATTCGTTGGCTGGAGAAACTGATGCCTTCAATCGTATCAAATAATGACGCAGAGCAATGCCTCCGTGGAATACTGTAATCTGATGGATACGATCTGTCTCCAGAAAGGAAACATAGCGAGACAGGTGTAGATGTTATTTCAACCAAATCTATTGATATCTTTCATATTGAGGTTATTGGCTACAAGTCGAGCGGCCCTGCAAGAGCCAAAGACTTCTATGAATCCTTTTTCAGGGCAATATCTCGTTTAAAAGATGGTGCTAAAAAATGCGTAATCTCAATGCCTATAAACGCCAAAATCGGATTGCCAGCAATGGCAAGTCAATATGCTGTGGCATGGGGCCGAATCGGACTGGCTTTCCCAGAACTGGAAATTTGGTTGATTGATATTGAGAACAGAATCATAGAAAAGTCAACTTGGGCAGAATGGGGCCAGCCAACAACAGCATGAACTCGGACTGGATAAAGCATCGCCGTTTCGCTATGCAGCCTTTCCAACCGGTTTGAGGGTTAGCGAATTGTTGTGTAGTGAGAACTATTCAACATTTATTATTGATCAGTTTGTTCCTTCAAAAAGCTGACCCCGGATATAATAGTCCTTAAAATACTGAGAGTTTAAAATGGGTAGATGGCGTCCTCTTAGAGAAAAAGGTTCCAAGTATATCACCCCGGAAGGTGCACGAAAATTAACTGAAGAGCTTCAGTACTTGTGGAAAGTTGAGCGACCACATGTAACCGCTAGAATTTCGGAAGCTGCCGCACAAGGTGATCGTAGCGAAAATGCCGAATACATTTATGGTAAGAAACGCTTGCGAGAAATTGATAGCAAGATTCAATTTTTAACGAAACGTCTCGACGGGATAACTGTGGCCAATAGTATTCCTGACGATCAGGATAAAGTTTATTTTGGTGCTTTCGTTACCCTCGAGGATGAAGAAGGGGAAGAGGTCGAATATCGTATCGTTGGACCCGATGAGTTTAATGTTGTTGACGGAAAACTTAGTATGGATTCGCCCTTAGGTAAAGCAATGTTAGGAAAACGAGTGGGAAATGAAATCAAGTTTTCTACACCAAAAGGAGTGAAGGTTTTTTACATATCGAAAATTCGTTATTTTGAAAAACAATCATTATAAATTGTTCTCCAGAAGTGCTTGGTTTTATTGAAGCCAGAGTTAAGGGATCAGTTTGTGATAAACTCGTAAAAAGTCTCGTTTTTCAATTTATCATTGTCCCAGCGACGGTGAAGATCCCGTTTTATCAATTGGTTATAGACTCAAGTCTTCGCGGGATTAACGGCTTTTTGGACGTTTTACGAGTTCTGCAGTTTGTAGAGACATTAATTCAAATAACAAACTGATCACGAAAAACCATGGTGACCAAAGATCAACAACTTTATAAATAATTTACTGAGATGGGTCAGCCACATGAACCAGGCCACGGCCAAAATTCTCCCCCCTGAACAATCCGCAAAAAGCCTGGGGTGCGTTTTCCAAGCCTTCAACAATGTGCTCGCGAACAATTAATTGTTTGTTTTTGATCCAGTCTGCCATGGTATTTTTTGCCTCATCAAAAAATTCCGAGTGATCCAGCACCACAAATCCGCGCATATTAAGCCGTTTACCGATAAAAGCCGAAACATCACGCAAGCCTATCCGTTGTGCAGGTTCTATATTATATTCAGCCACTTGCCCGCAGATAAGAATACGACCCGATCGTCTCATGTTGGCCACTGCGGCATTTAATATTTCGCCGCCTACATTGTCGAAATAAACATCCACTCCTTTAGGACAGGCTTTTTCCAGGGCTTCGTTAATATTACTCTCTGACTTGTAGTCGATCATTTCATCGAAACAATAAACTTTTTTAGAGAAAGCACATTTCTCCTCACCGCCGGCAATACCCACGACATAGGCGCCGCCGATTTTGGCAATCTGGCCGGCAATGGACCCGACAGCGCCGGCAGCTGATGAAATCAGAACCGTTTCCCCCGAAGCCACCTTTAAAAGTTTTCGAATACCGACATAGGCGGTTAGACCGGGGAGCCCGAATACCCCTATGGCGTTCGAAATCGGTCCCAGGCCGGAATCGACTCTGGACAGCCCTTTCCCGTTACTGATAGCGTAATCCTGCCAGCCATGGTAACCAGCCACAATATCACCGACTTGGTAGTCCGGGTGCCTGGAGACCACCACTTGGCTAACCGACTGGGTATCCATCACTTCACCCAAGGTCTTGGCGGGGACATAGGAGTCCCTGCCGCTCAAACGGTCCCTTGACCCGGGATCAATACTGACATAAAGATTTCGCAACAACAACTGCATCTCTCCGGGTTCAGGCAATGGTTCCTCAATCAGTTCGAAATCCTCCTTCTTCGGGTTGCCAACCATCAATCGTGAAAATAATATCCGCCTGTTTATTTTATCCGACATAGGACTAACTCCTTATTAAATTGTTAAGTCTTAACAATCAACTTCGGCTCCCCGATAAAAAATTCAGCCCCGGGCCAGTCATCACCATCCAGATCTTTGGAAATTTTTGGGGATTTAAAGAATCATGGTTTGACCCCGATCCCGTTATTGGGTTTGTTGATCAGGAAGAAATCAATAGTGATAACGAAGTTGAGCTAATAGAATGGCATCTTCCAAAGCTTTGTATATGACTCTATGTTCATCGTTGATACGGCGAGACCAGTATCCTGAGAGTGCATGTTTCAACGGCTCCGGTTTTCCAATACCGTCAAAAGGATTACGCTTAATGTTATTTATTAATGTATTGATTCGTCGCAGGATTTTTTTATCGGTTTTTTGCCAATAAAGGTAATCCTCCCATGCATGATCAGAAAAGATAAGTTTCAATCGATAAGCTCCCGTTCAGCACCCTTTCCATTCTCAAGTTGAGCAATGGATTCGATTAAACGTCTGGTATTTTTAGGTGAACGTAAAAGATAGGCTGTTTCTTGTAGCGATGCATAATCCTCAAGGGACATTATAACAACGGAATCATTGGTTTTTCGTGTAATTATGATCGGTGCATGATCCTGACAGACTTGATCCATGGTTTTAGCAAGGTTTTGTCGTGCTGCGGTATATGATATGGCTTTCATGGCTGACCTCCGTTTATTGTACAACAATCTGTACAACACAGGTTGTGGTTTGTCAATACAAATGAGGTGACCCAACGAACAGGCTTGCACGAAATACCCACCACATCGCGTCCACAGAAGGAGTTAACCCATGGTCCCCAAGCTTCCAATTCGGAACAGAGCTTTGCGGCATTGTTCCTCAGTGCCATAAATTGAAAGAAATTCCGGAAAGCTTAAACCTTTTTGAAACTGAATCATATTTTTAGCCATGGTACCCCCGATTTAGTGGACAGAAAGAAAAGCCTCGTGTAAATATAAGGGGCAATGGAGATGTCCATGAAAAATTATCGAAAAAAGTAGGATTCAGCCTTCAAATTCGAAGCAACCCGTCTTGTTATCAAGGCATATTTTTATCATCGTTAATAGTTTATGCAGAAAAGCTTTTTAGGAAAAGTGCCGCATAATTCAGATTCAAACCATTACCGAAGGGTTAATGCCATGCAAAACAAAACAGTGATACTTGCCTTAATGTTCGCCGCATTGTTGCTCGCCTTTCCCTGCTCTTCAGCTGCCACCGACATACCGGAACACAGAATCGAGTGGGACATCTTCGGAGTGCCGTATATCTATGCTGACACCTGGGCCGGCCTTGCCTATGCCACGGGCTGGGTCCAGGCAAAAAACCACGGCAATATCCTACTGGTCCTGCTGGCCCAGGCTCGTGGAAAAAGCGCCGAATACTTTGGCAGCCGTCTGGGAGAAGGCACCGGGGTTTTGAAAAAAGAGCACGAACCCGTCAACCTGGCAGCATCGGATCGGCTCGTCCACCTGCTGGGGATCAGGGAACTCGGTGTGCAGTGGTATGCCGAGGCCTCCACCGAAAAGCGGACCATCGTCGATGCCTTTGCCCGGGGAATCAACGATTATGCGGGGAAGTTTCCTGACCTGCTGGCACCGGAGGTCAAAGTGGTCCTTCCCGTTACGGGTGAAGACATCCTGTCCCACTCCGCCCGTATCCTCAAGCTCTTCCAGGTAGGACCGAGAATGGGGGTCGTCCGGAACTGGCTGAAACCTGCGGCCGGATCACGGTCTGCGGCATTGCTTGACGCTGGTGAAGCCATGCAGACGGCAGCCTCCAATGCATGGGCCATCGGACCGGAAAAATCCGCCGACGGCAACCCCATGCTCCTGCTCAACCCCCATCTGCGGTGGGACTTCAACGCCCATACGTATATGCAGATTCAGTGGGCCATGCCCATGGCCGCCGTTCGGCCCGGGGACATGGATTTCATGTTCCACGGGATCCACCTGCTGGGCGCCGTCCTCCCCAGTATGGGAATCAACCGGCACCTGGGATGGGCCAATACGGTGAACCGCATCAACACGGTGACCCTTTACGAAGTGCCGGTGGTCGATGCCGGATCGTATTATTTCAACGGGAAGAAAAAACCGTTCAGCATCACGAGCAAAACCATTAAAACCAGAAATGCCGACGGCACATTGGCTGCAGAACTGCTTCACATTCTCCGGTCCCCGGACCACGACATGGCCCCGGTCATGGGCGTACGCAACGGCCGGGCCCTGCTGGCCCATGCCACGCCCGTCGTGAACACGTTTGAACAGTCCCTTGCCATGGTGCGCGCCACTTCTTTTAAGGGGTTTGAAAACGCCCTGGCAATGAACACCTTTCCGGTGGTCAATTTTCTGTACGCCGGCCGGGACAGGGGAACCAACGATCCCCACGTATATTTCCTCTTTGCCGGACGAATCCCCCGACGCCCCCACGGTGACTGGGACGCCTGGTGGAACGTCGTCCCCGGCAATTCGTCAAAAACCCGGGTGGAAGGCATCCATGATTTCCAGGAACTGCCGAAAATCCTCGATCCCCCCTCGGGATGGCTTCAGAGCACCAATGACCCGCCCTGGACGGCCACGTTTCCCCCGGTGTATTCCCGAAGGGATTTCCCGTTGTACTTTTCCATGGACTTCATGCATTTAAGGGCGCAGCGGTCCGTGAAGCTGCTCATGGGAAAAGACAGGTTATCCCTTGACGAGTTCATCGCCCGGAAATTCTCGCCGCGAAATGAAATGGCCGACCGCATCCTGCCGGACCTGATCAGCGCGGCAGGGCAATTCGGTGATGCCACGGCACAAAAGGCAGCGGACATCCTGGCCGCCTGGGATCACATGATGAATTCGGACAGCCGGGGAGCGGCCCTGTTTCTCTACTGGCTTCTGGAAATGAAAACCGACGACGTCATGGCAACAGGCCTGTGGGCTGCCGACTGGGATCCCGAACTTGCCGCAGATCCGGAAAACTGGCAAAAATCCCTTGATCTCCCCGCCGGCCTGGCGGATCCGGTTCGTGGTGTCCAGGCCCTTTCCGCTGCTGCATTGCGCCTTGAGAAAGACACCAGCGCCATGGATGCGCCCTACCGGGAAGTGGTCACGGTGGCGGCCGGGGATCGGTTGCTCGCCTCGGGCGGCGGGCCGGGTGATCCCATGGGCATGTTTCATGCCATTCCCCTGCCGGTTCACCTGCGCCCGGACATCAGCGGCCCGGCGGATGCGCCGTTGAGTCTTGGGGAAAATGAGGCGGGAGAGACCTTTGTCATGGCGGTGGAATTTACCCCCTCCGGCCCTCGCGCCGCTGCCATGCTCACGTACGGAAACGCTTCCCAGCCTGGTTCGCCCCACCGGGGAGATCAGCTTCACCTGCTTATTGAAAAAAAGCTGCGGCCGATCACCTTTGCGCCATAGTTCCGTTTGAGTCAAACCGGCCTTGCCGCGCTATCGCAATGAAATCGCAAAATACATCATCAACCGAAGCGATGATTGCGTGCGGTGCGGCAAGTGCGCGCAATTGTGTCCGCATCATGTTCATGTGCTCAAGCCGGGCTATAAATATTTTGCCATGCCCAAGAGCTACCTGTGTACCGGAGAAGCGTGCGAAAAGATGGACCATTACCGCATCGACCAATGCCCTCAAAAAGCCCTAAGAATCGCGAAAACCCCATGATCGAGGCGCTGGGGGATTACCGGTGGCCTTCGGATATGCTGTTGGCCACTTGGAGAATGGCGGAAACCGGCGCGGCCCCGGACATTGCCCTGGGTGCCGACGGGGTGGTGGTGGGTACGGCGGAGATGATCGCCCTAGGATGCGTCCGCTGCTCCAGGTGCTCCGCCGGACGAGGCTGTCCCGGGGGGATTGCGACAACCGATCCGGGTCTGGTCACCCAAATGGATTTGGAATGGGGAACCCAGCGCCTCATCAACCTTTACACCGCCTGGCGGAAGGATCTGGTCGAAATCCTGAAAAAATTCGGCATGCGCAGTGTTCGTGAGCTGGTGGGTCGTTCAGATCTTTTGACGCATCTTGACTTTCCCTGATGTCAAATTAACCCATGCATCCCATCATACTTGACCGGGCGCCTGAAGAATTTCAAGAAGATACCCATCCGGGTCCCTGGCAAAACCCACCACGGCATTGCCCAATTCAGGAACCGCTTCAGGTTCCCGCTCGATGGGCAACCCTTCCTGTCGAATGCGGTCGGCAAATTCCTTGGGGTCAGGCACGTAGAACACGAGTTTTACCGGATTATTTTTGTAATTCGGGTTGGAGCCATCCTTGTAATGCATCAGCACCACGGCAGACCCCCGGTTTTCCTCGGAAGACAGAATATATTCATCCATGTGGGGAAGCTTTAATTGATACATTTTTTTCAGGCCGCAGACACGGGTGTAAAAATCATAGGACTTTTCAAGGTCACTGACACCGATACCTGCAGCACCTAAATAACTATGGGTTGCTTTTGTCATAATTCCATTCTCCTTTTTACTTCTTTATGGAAGTCAATAAATTGGCCATCTGCCTTCCCATGGCTCTGGCTTGCTCAACAAGCTCCGTCAGATTCTTGGGATCGATATCCGGACTGCCGGAATTTCCGGCCAGTTTCAGCAATTTGATATCCGGCACCCTCCGGACGAATTTATTCAATTCATTCAGAGTTTCCTCGGCCCCTGCCCTTCCGGCAATGGCGATCAGGCCGGCGCATTTGGCTTTCATTTTAATGCCATGCATAAAAAGAAAAAACGTTCGGTCCATAAACGTTTTCATCTGGGCGGACAGGCTACCGAAATAGACCGGGCTGGCCAGAATTACCCCATCCGCCTGGCAGAATTTTTCCATAATCCCGGCGGCGTCATCTTTCAACTTGCATTCCGTAAAAGAGGCACAGCCATTGTGAGCCTGACAGGGACCAATCGTGTGAGTATTCAATATGATTTTTTCCGTATCCACGCCTAGGGTTGTCAACTCCGCCAGGGCCTGGTCGATCAAGTAACTGGTGTGGCCCTTCAGTCTGGGGCTACCGCCAATGGCAACAACTTTCATAAATACCTCCTGCTTATCCTACCATTGATTATAATGTACACGGTCTTCCTTGAATCGGTCTTCCGGCTCGGGTCTGCTTTTTGGATACCCGATCAGAACCATGGATAATGGAATCACAGTGTCCGGAAGCCCCACCACCTTTGCCAAGCCATTGGCCCGGTCCATATTGGGATATCCCCCGGTCCATACCCCGCCGAGTCCCAACGCTTGGGCTGCAAGAAGAATATTCAGTGACGCAGCTGAACAATCCTGAACCCAGTATCCGGCCATGGCGGATTGAATGGACATATCCCCGCAGACGATTATGCCCAAGGGGGCTTTGGTGGCCCAGCCTGCTCCGGGAGACGTTTGCGCCACTTGATCCAGAACTTCTCTTTGATTCAAAACAATGAACTGCCAGGCTTGTTGATTTCTGGCAGACGGAGCCTGCATGGCAGCCGCGAGTAACTTTTTTACCATTTCGTCGGGTACCGGTTTGTCTTCCCAGTCCCGAACACTTCTCCGGCTCATGATGTTTTCAAAGATATCCACCTATTCCCTCCTCTTTTAATAGTTTCTGATCTCATAATAATGACATTTTTAGGTACCCTTACAGCATCGCCTGCTTATTCATCTGTATCCCCAGTTTTTTCATTTTAGATCGCAGGGTGCCGTAATTCACGTCCAGCAGTTCCGCAGCCCCGCCTTTTCCGGATATTTTTCCGCCGGTTTTATCAAGGACATAAAGGATATGATTCCGAACCGCATCGTCCAGAGGGATGATCTCCTGGAGCATGGCATGCTCCCTTGGGGGTGTTGCAAGTTCCGGCACTTTGAAATACGAATCGGAACTCAAGATGACCCCCCGTTCGATCACATGTTGAAGTTCGCGGACATTTCCCGGCCAGTAATAACCCAGCAGTTTTTCCATTTCTATTTTGGATATTTCCTCAAGGGGCTTCCTCATTTTGCCTGCATATTGTTTGAGAAAAAACAGGGCAAGGAGGGGAATGTCTTCCTTCCTCTCCCGCAAAGGGGGCAACACCACGGGGAATACATTCAGACGGTAATAGAGGTCTTCCCGGAACCTTCCGGCCTTCACCTCATCTTTTAAGTCCCGGTTGGAAGCCGTAACGAGCCTGAAATTGGACTGGATGGTCTCAAAGCCTCCCACCCGTTGAAATTCATGGGTCTGGAGCACGCGAAGAAGCTGCATCTGAACTTCCATGGGCGTATTGCTGATTTCATCCAGGAAAAGCGTGCCCCCGTTGGATAGTTCAAACAGGCCGGTTCTACGGTGTGTGGCACCTGTAAAAGCCCCTTTTTCATGGCCGAAAAGTTCGCTTGCAATCAAAGCGGGGGACAGGGTGCTGCAGTCTGTTCTAATAAAAGGTTTGCCGTTTCGTTTGCTTTCCCTGTGAATGATGCGGGCGATCAATTCCTTTCCAACACCCGTTTCTCCTAAAATCAGCACTGTGGTGTCTTCCCCGGCCACCCGCCGGATCTGATTGAACACCCTCTGGATTCCCGGGCTGTTGCCGATAAAATCATTATACTGTAGTCCTTTAAGATGCTGCTCCAGGTAGTATTCCTTTTCCCCTTCAAGCTTCTCGTTCAATTTTTGAATCTGCTCATAGGCCTGGGCGTTGTCCAGAGCGATAGCCGCCTGACCCGCGAAATAGGAGAGCATTTCAAGATCCGTGGTCTTCACACCGCTGGAGAAAAGGCAGTAGTCATGATAGAGCGCGCCTACAATTTTGTTTTTGTAAATCATAGGGACGCAGAAACACGATTTGATTTTTCCATCAATGTTCGATGAAGGGGGGGAGATATCCTCAAAACCTTCCATTTGAACCACTTGCGCAGAGCCTGTGGAAATGGTTTCCTTAATAATCCTCATGGATGTTTTGAAATCTTCATGGGCCACATCGTTTACCGTGAGGAACTTGGCGGCTTTCAGTTCAATTTTCCGCTCCCCTGAATGTTCGTCCACCATGAAGATAGCGCCTCTTTCCGCCCCGGTAATTTGATTTACGGTGGAAAGGATTCTCTGAACCAGCTCCCGGTTGTCTCGAATGCTGACCACCTCCTGGCCGAGTCTTATGATTTCATCCAGAAGGTCTTCTCTCACGGTCTGTTCCTTGAGAAGGGGTAGAAGATCTTCCGGAATCAGCGCTTTATTGATGGGCTCAAGCACTTTGGAGGCTTTTCTCACGACTTTTTTCGCGCTATTCTCATCCCCCAGAAGCATATGAATCCGGGCGGATTCAAGCTGAATTTTGGCAAGCTGAATTACATGGCCGGATTCTTTGGTATATTTCATGGCGAATTTCAGAGCTTTTAAAATTTCCTTGGGAGGTTTTCCTTCCTTTTCCATCATCTGGGCCTTGAAAAGATACCCCACCCCCCTGGCATGGATGTTCCCGGTTTTGATAACCCTCTGGATCATTTTTTCCATGGAAACATCGGCCACTTTGGGAAGCTTTCCTTTCTCCATAAGCATCAGGAAAAAGAAAATATAGTGGGTCCGTATGCCGGATACCAGCAAGGCATGGGTGGTGGTCAGGGATTTGGGGAAATATTCAAGGGCAAGCTGATAATCTTTTTTTAACAGATACGCGTAGGATAGAATCCCCAGGGCAGCATTTTTCAACCGAAAGGTCAAGGTATCCAGGCCTTTTTCATTGATCATTTCAAAATAGGCAACGGCCTTGTCGATTCTTCCGATCTCGATAAAGGACAATCCCAGGTGCAAAGCCACCTTTATAAGGTTGTCCGGATTGTTCAGGGTCTGACAGTGACTGAACAACCCGTTCAACAAGCCAAACCCCTGGGCCACCTTGCCGCAGGCCACATAGCTGGATCCCAGAAGCGCTGCGGATAGAATGGCGAAACTCCCTGTGGGGTATTTGTCCACCTCCGGAACAAGCTCTTCATAAAGCGTTACAATGTCGTTGTACCTTCCCTGCCACCAGAGAAAAAATATTCTGAAGATCAGAGCGGAGCGAAGGATTGAAGGATTCCCGGTTTTCAAGGCGATGTCCCACCCCTCATTGAAGTGGCGTGTTGAAGCGTCAAATCTTCCCTGATACCATTCGTATTCCCCCAAATGCATTCTCAGGAGGACTTCCGAAGGAGAATCGCTAATATTTATAGCTTTGGAAATGGCCTGCGTGAGGGCTGCATTGATGATTTCATCCGGATCATTGGCATCGGGCAGAATACGAGCATACTTCAGCACGGCATCGATATAAAGGTTGCTCGAGGTTTCATCTTTTTCGGGTTGCAGATCCTTGATGACCTTTTTATAACACTGTGAAGCCTCCTTGATATACCCCCCCCTTCTCAGAGCGCCTCCCACTCGAATGAGCCTCCGGGCACCGGATTCATCATGGATGCCCTGGCAAAGATGACGTGCAATGGTCAGGGTGGTTTCCATTTCGTCAGGCTCGGCCATCATCATGATATCCTCCAGCCTACGGGAAGCCAGATCCTTTTGTTCAGGAGGAATTTGAGATAACAATTTCTTCTGTTTGGCCTTATCCTTGAAAGAATAGGCTCCGGGCCGGCTCCGGGAGATAACCCCCGCAGCAATGGCCTCATCCAGAACCATAATCAATCTGGATGCTTTTTGACCGGTGAGTTCCATTAGCCAATCGATGGAAAAAATCCCCTCAAACATGGCCCCCAGGATCAAAATATCCTCATGGGCTCCGGAAGGATTTTTCGATGGGATTAATATTGGGTTCATGGTGTTTGCCTATTAAAGAAGACATTGAGAAATTTCGGATAAGGTATAACAGTAAAAGCCTTCCTTGTAAAGTCGAGACCCCTCAAAATAACCATATTTATCTGTTTTGAGATATATCTCATATTACCCGGACCTTAATCCCATCAACGTTTAAGATTACCTATTGTAATTACACGCTATACGCATATTCATCAACATGGCATAGGTTTTGTAAAGGTAAAAGTGTTTGGTCGGCTATGGGTATTGAAAACACAAGCGCTTCCGGTCACCGACGAATATTTTTAATCCTTGATTTAAAATATGATTTAAAATCCGACCGCCCGATTTTTAACAGGATGGGGCACTAACCTAAACACAGTGGAGGAAGACTCATGATTAAAACCCCGGAACAGTATGTAGAAAGTTTGAGAGACGGCAGAATCGTTTACCAAGACGGCGAATTGATAAAAGACATTCCCACCCGCTATGAAGCCTCTGTAAATCGAGCTGCCGGTGAATTCTGGCTGGCCCATCAGCCCGACACCAAAAAATTGTTCGCCATGGAGGAAGACGGCGAAGAAATCGCATTTTCCTTCAAAATTCCCGAAACCGGTGAAGACATTCAACGCAGAAGGGAAATCACCCAGACGTTAAACCACTGGAACCTTGGCGGCGCCCGCCTGACCGGTATCGACAGTTTGAATGGTGTGGCCCATGCCTGTACGGTTTTGGACAAAGCCATGGGAACCAATTACTCCGAGAATATGAAAAAATACCGTGCCTGGTGTAAAAAGAACGACCCGGGCATCTGTGCTGCAGTGAGTGATCCCAAGGGAAACCGGAAACTTCATGCGGAAGATCCCAAACAGGCCCACAAGGATTTTTACGTCCGCTTGAAAGAGAAAACCAAAGACGGCATCATCATCACCGGATGCAAGCTTCACATCAGCGACGCCATTCTGTCCAACGAACTCATCGTTCTGCCTTCCCGTAACCACAATGAGGGCGGCAAAGAATACGCAGTGGCCTGTGCCGTATCCTGCGGAACACCGGGCGTTAAATTTCTTGCCACCACCGGGTCTCGAAACGGCGGCCATCCCATGATCATCTTTGATGATGTGTTTGTTCCCTGGGAACGCGTGTTCATGGCTGGTGAATGGCAGTTCTCCAGACTGTTTGCGACCTCCTTTGCCCGGTATCACAGGCTTACTGCTTCAACCTACAAGGCCATTCAGCTCCAGGGCGTTGCAGGTCTTGCCCGTCTGATGGCGGAAATGAACGGCTTGACCCATGCCACCCGAATTCAGGATCATCTGGCATGGCTTGCCATGTACGCGGATGTAACCGATGCCCTGGCCAAAGCTGCGGCTCTGAGCCCGGTTTACGACCAGGGAACCGGTTTTGCCATTCCCAACCCGGTTTACACCAATGCAGCCAAATACTGGTTTGCTTCCCAATGGCACGAAGCCATGAAATACCTCCAGGACATCACAGGCGGGATTGCAGCCACCATGCCGTCCATGAAGGACTGGGAAAATCCGGAAACCAAAGGGTATATTGAAAAATACTTAAGGGGTGCCTCGGAATACTCCACCGAAGACAGGATGAAAGCCATTGCCCAGGTCATCAATCTGGGTTCATGCGCCCAGGGGGTTCTCAGCATTCATGCTGAAGGATCTCTTTCCACCCAGAGAATGGTGATTTATCAAATGGCGGATTGGGATCGGTTGAAGGCCCGTGCAAAACGCACTTTGGGCATGCCTGTGGATCATCCGGCCTTTAAGGACCTTCCCACGGAACCGCCTTGGGCAATGCCGGCCTCCATGCTGAAGAAGTAATCAAGGCCTTCCTTAAGATTTTCGCCTGAACCTTTTCATTCAAACAGGCGATGACACATGCCAGGTTGGGGCCAAGCGCATTGCTTGCCCCCAACCATTTTTTTTTCTGATTACCACTGAATCTCAGCCAGCTTTAGGAGTCGCTGAGGCATGGGCACGGTCCGTGCGGCTACCCAAAGGAACCGCTCGATCATTTCTCCCAACCGGAAGCGGCGGTTGAATCGGTAACAAAATTCAGCAAGGTAGCGAGGGATGTGCTTCCGGGAGATTGAGTGATGGGTGCCACGGATGGCGTTCTTAAGGTTCCCGATCATAGTATTCACCCATTTAAAGTCAGGGATATCGACACTGGCTGCTCCGCCACCGGTTACAATCGACATGTGGGTGCAACCCGCTTCTTCAAAACCGGGAAAGCAGCCCAAGCCATCTGACGTGATCACACTGCCGGATATTATATGTTTCTTGGCCCAATCAGCGATTTCTTGCTTTGTGAACCCTGAAATAACGTTGAATTTCATTGCAAGAGGGTGTCCTTCTTCAGTGGTGGTAACGGCGGCGATGAATGGTGTCTTTCCAGATGCACCGCGTCCTCTTTTCCCACCCCTGCTCTTGCCGCCCATGTATGAATCGTCAACTTGAATATACCCGGCCAACGGTTTTATCTCTTCACGTTCTTTCATGACCTGTTGGGTTTTGTGCTTCATCCGTAGCGCGGCGTTCGCGGATATGCCCAGGCTCCTGGCCAGATTTAAAGAGGAGATGCCATCTTTAGACTGGGTGATAAGATAGATTCCGAGGAACCAAGAGGATAATCCTAACTTGGTGTCTGCGAAAATCGTTCCACTGGTCAAAGATGTCTGGCTCCGGCATTTATAGCACTGGAAAACTTTTCTCGTGCGGAGTTCACAGTACATAGTGTGGCCGCAGTACGGGCATGAAAAGCCATTGGGCCATCGCATTCGGAACAGTGCTTGGTGGCATTGTACCTCAGTGCCATAAATTGAAAGAAATTCCGGCAAGCTTAAACCTTTTTGAAACTGAATCATATTTTTAGCCATGGCATACCTCCTAATGTTGTTATTGTTTTGAAGGTATAATACCATGGGACCTAGGACATTTCGTGTCATAGGTCCAAAGATAAATTAGGCTGAAATTGGATGGTAATCAGAAAAAATAAAGCCTTTTGTAAAACATTACAGAATATTAACTTGGTCCGACAAGGATTCCTCATTATATTTTGACCAGAAGCTTCGTTTGCGGCCATGGGCCTGAAGGATCTGTTCTTTGAAAGCTTCGTGACTATTAAACTCTTTCCAGCCGGAAACGCTTACCGCCAGCTTATCCAACTTCTTCAGATACCGAATACCATGTGGATATGCTTTGGTGTACCCACGCTCAAGAATGGAGTTCAATAAGCTGCGGTAGATCAGGCTGGCGGCAAGATGGCGGTTTTCTGCCTCCATAGCTTCGGCCAGAGAGAACAGACTGCTATAATAATTACCATCGAGCTGGTCGGCACGCCCCAGAAGATATTCCTCAGCTTCATCTATCTTCCCGATTGAGATCAGGAATTCTGCATCAGATTCTTGCAGTGCGCTGCTTTCCAGAATCTGCGCCACCTCATCGGCAACGACTTCGACCCGCTTGTCATGACCGATGATATCCAGAAGCGCCTGCAGGGTGTCAGTGGAATGATAGGATCTGAATTTCTGGTA
Organism: Desulfobacteraceae bacterium; assembly: GCA_013791935.1. Taxonomy (GTDB): domain Bacteria; phylum Desulfobacterota; class Desulfobacteria; order Desulfobacterales; family UBA5616; genus VMSV01. The sequence goes on from VMSV01000124.1 coordinate 15,882, forward strand.
CAGAAGCTCCGTCAATTTTTCAGAATCACCCTGCTTTTGGTAGATTTCCTCCAGCAGATTATCCCGCTCGTATGCCTGAAAGTTGTCGCCTTCCGAAATTTTCTTCAACCGAGAATGAGCTGTTTCAACATCTCCGCTTTCAAGGTAGACCCTGGCAACATCAACCAAAGCAGCTGTTGAAACCTTACCCCACGAAGCAATGCGGGTCTTTTCAAACAGCTCTGCATCCTTGATTTGCCTGGCCAGTGATTCAATGGATCTTAAATGATGACGCTTGCCGTATTCATCTTTTTCTTTGTCGGCCCATTCCTGAAGCCTGGCAATCATGGTGCGGATAACCTCATCAGGCAGGCATTCACCGGCACAATCAATCAACGTATCCCGAATGCCGTAGTTATCCTTTTGATTCACCTTCAGAATGATGTCTGCAATTTTTCCTTTTTCCTTACAGCGTTTGGCATAGTCCACAAACAGTTCTTTGGCATCATAGCGGAACACATCGCCAATATTACCGCTGGAGTCATCGCACATCTCAAAAATGGTATTGTCGGCCTCATAAAACGCTGCAACGAGCTCAATTCCGGTGAGGGGATCGCTAACGCCGGATTTTAAATCCTGCAGCAGCATTTCCAGTTCTCGGCCAAACCCGGCAGCGCCTCGCCAATCGATAAAACGCCTTGAATGTTTAAGTTCGGAAAGTTTCTTTCTAAACCGCTGAACATTTTCCTTGGGCGTGGATATCAGCCGCTCAATCAGATCATCTGCTTCGTCGGAATGAGCAGCAAGCTCCAGTAGTGTACCGGCAAGAGTGTCCGCTCCAAGGTCGATCAGTTTTTGTTTACGGTCATTGCTCAATGGCAAAGCCCTCCCTGTGAAAATGTCGCGATCCGTTTCGCAATTTGTCGCGATACGCCGATGCAATATGCCACAATTCTATTTGATAAATTCATAATTCGACTGACGGACTGAACCGGCAAGGTAATTCTTGGCGATAGACACGTCGTATTTGTGGATTTTTCCGCTTGGTGCACCCTCCCAACTGGTGAGCCCCATGTTTTCTTTTTTGTGATCAGCTCGATCTACAATGGCTTCGGCCGCCGTATTTCCATGAATTGCGTAATGCATCTTATTTTGAACAGCCGTAAAAAAACGTTTGGTGGCGGCGGCAGTCGGATCGTAGTCCAGTGCTGTGGCGTAAATATCGGTGATCTTCTGATAGAACTTGCGTTCGGAAAGCTGGATTTCCCGGATTTTTTCCAACTGCCGTTCAAAAAAGTCTTTCGTCAGCACACTACCGCCGCTTTTGTGCCGTTCCACATCCATAGTCCAGCCCTGAGTGGTGTAATCCTTGACAATCTGGTTGGCCCATTTGCGAAACTGAACAGCCCGCTCATTTTCAATCTTGAAGCCCACAGCAATGATTGCCTGTAGACTGTAGTGCTTTGTGTTGTAGTTTTTGCCGTCGGCGGCAGTTATTAAGTATTTCTTAACAACTGAATCCTCCTGTAGTTCATTGTCGGCAAAAATGCGTTTCAGGTGCTGATTGATGGCCGATACCGTGACATCATATAGCGTTGCCATCATTTTCTGAGTCAGCCAGATGTTTTCGTCTTCATAGCGCATTTCCACACTGGTTTCGCCGCTACCGGCAGCCGCCACAAACGTCAGGTATTCAGCTGCTGAGGAGCGAACAATGGATGTCTCTTTTTTTACGTATTTTTGTATTTCTTTGTTTTTATCTTTTTTCATTCATTCTCTCCCCGGTTCTGATACTTGCCCTGGTATTTCCTATAGTCCCATATCTCTTCTATAATAGATTCAATTCGGTTGCCCATGCTGCAAGGCGACTTGGTTCAAGAAGGGCATCGGACAGAAGAGAATGCACTTCATGATGCGGTTCAGTCGAAATCAGATCTTCTTTCCAGTCATTTATATAATTTTGAACCTCAGCCTGAGTGTATCTATTCTGACCATTGCTAATGCGTCTTTCCTCTGTTTGGATAAGTATTCTTTGATGTTTGGCATACTCAGCCTTGAATTCACGCGTCCAGCGACTTGATAAATTCAGTAGATGATCGAGATTGGTTGCCGTTGGCATGTCTGTGATATGGATGAAACCAGTCATCAAAGCAGCCATTGCTGTGTACGGGGTTTTCACCCTTGTTGGTTAGCTTGGTCCGACTCCGGAGCACACCCCAAGGAACCTCTATCCGTCCTTTTTTCTTAATGCTTGACAACTGGATGCCCATAAGAATAATTTATGCGCACTCACCAGCCAACCTATCCAGGTGTAAGAGCTGAAGGAGATGGGTTTGCCGTTTGGGCAAACCTTTTTTATTTTTCAAACTCCTCAAAAAAACCATAATCCATCTCATATGTCGTTTTTGGTTTTAAACCCAATTCAAGGCTTTCGAACATATCGATCAACTTTTCTCCGTCAACAAATTCTATGGGTGGGACGCCATCCCGGAGAGCTTCTTTCTTGGCTTCTCTTGAAAATGTGCCTGTCGTAATGATTGCGGGCTTGGGGTCAAACCTTGAATTGTGAATAATGGGAGTAATTCACAATTCAATGGGTGACCCCGTTCTATAGTTTTCCATCCTTCATTAATCATCCCAACTCCCCTCCCAACTCAGCTTCAATCTCCTCCACCGTCGGCAGGCTTGATTTAAGACTCTCCGGCAAAGCCCGGGTCAGCTCATAGTCGGAAATGCCGATGGGTTTGTGGATGTCGCGCAGGGTGTACTCGGCCAGGATGCGGTCCTTGGTCTGGCAGAGAATCAGGCCGATGGTGGGCTGATCGGTTTCGTTTCTGAGCAGGTCATCCACTGCCGAGCAATAAAAATTCATCTTCCCGGCGTACTCCGGCTTGAAATCGCCCTTTTTCAGTTCAATCACAATGAAGCATCGCAGCTTAAGATGATAGAACAGCAGATCAAGGTAGAAATCCCGGTCACTCACCTCCAGATGATACTGGCGACCTACAAAGGCAAATCCGGCCCCCAGTTCCAACAGAAATTTTTCCAGGTGCCGGACCAGCCCGGTTTCCAGCTCCCTCTCATGAAACGGTTCCTCGATGGTGAGGAAATCAAAAAGGTAGGGGTCCTTAAGCAACTGCCGGGCCATTTCCGATTGCGGGGAAGGCAGGCGGAGGGCAAAGTTGCTGATCGCCCCTCCCTGACGCACGTGGACTTTTTCCTTGATTTTGGCTGTAAGCGCATCTCGGCCCCACCCCTGCTCTAGTGTCTGTTGCATATACCAGTAGCGGGTAGGAAGGTCCTTGACCTTCTCTATTAATACGATATTGTGCCCCCAGGGAATTTGTGCAACGAGGGGTTGCCAATTTGAGAAGTCTTTCTTTTCCGGTAATTGTGCCACAGGCCGTGGCACTTTTTTTATCCGATTTTCCGTTCCGCGCAATTGTGCCACGGGCTGTGGCACAATTTCCAACACGGGATATTCACGGAAAAACGCCAACATTCTTTTGATATTTCGCTCCGAGAACCCTTTCACTTCGGGCAACTCGTTTTTAAGGTCCTTAGACAACCGTGGGATGATTCCCGCTCCCCAGCCTTTTTCCTTCTGCCGTTGATGGATCATACGGCCAATGTCCCAATACATGGCGATCATCTCAGTATTGGCCGATAGCGCCGCCCGGGTTTGGGCCTGACGAATCCGGTCCTTGATCTCTACCAGAAGCCCGCTGTAAAAGATCAGATCAGAGCTCATAACCGATCCCTTTCAGGTTCTCGCGAATGATCTTTTCCAGCTCGTTTCTCTTTTCAAACTGCTCCGCGAGCTCGGCGGTGAGCGCCTTCATCTTCTCACCAAAGGGGATACCGTCATCCTCCTCCGCTTCGGTGCCAACATAGCGGCCCGGCATGAGGACATAGTTGTTTTTTCGAACCTCCTCCAGGGTGGCGGCCTTGCAGAATCCGGGTTTGTCTTCGTAAGATTGGGGCGAATGACCATTCGCCCTTGCAGAACGCCAGGCATGGTAGGTGTCGCTGATCATGGCAATGTCGTCGTCCGAAAATTCCTTGTTGCGGCGGTTGATCATGGATCCTATCTTGCGGGTGTCGATAAAAAGAATCTCAGCGGAACGGTTGCGGAATTTGCCGTTGGTCTTGTTCCGGGCCAGGAACCAGAGGCAGGCGGGGATCATGGTATTGTAAAAAAGCTGGGCTGGCAAGGCCACCATGCAGTCAATCAGACCTGCTTCGATCATGTTCTTCCGGATTTCGCCCTCACCACCGGAGTTGGAGTTCATGCTGCCGTTGGCCAACACGATCCCGGCCGTGCCGGTAGGGCTGAGTTTATGGACAAAGTGTTGCAGCCAGGCATAGTTGGCATTTCCCATCGGCGGCACCCCGTATTTCCAACGGTGGTCTTCGCGCAGATGTTCACCGCTCCAATCACTCACATTGAACGGAGGATTGGCAAGGATGAAGTCGGCTTTCAGGTCCTTGTGCTTGTCGGCAAGAAAGGTATCCCCCATCTCGATTTTGGCATCGATACCGCGAATAGCCAGGTTCATCTTTGCCAACCGCAGCGTGGTGGGGTTTGATTCCTGGCCGTAGATGGATAGATCCTTGATATTGCCCTGGTGTTCTTCCACAAAGCGCTCACTCTGGACGAACATGCCGCCTGAACCGCAACAACCGTCATAAACCCGGCCCTGGTAGGGTTCGAGCATGGCAACCAGCAGCTTAACGATGCTGGCCGGTGTGTAGAACTGGCCGCCTTTTTTGCCTTCGGCATCGGCAAATTGACCCAGAAAATATTCATACACCCGCCCCAGAAGATCCTTGGCCTGGTGGCCGCTTTGGCTGAAACCGATGGTGCCGATTAAATCGATAAGCTCCCCCAGGCGCTGCTTGTCCAATTCAGGGTCGGCATAGATTTTGGGTAGCACGCCTTTTAGCGATGGATTGATCTTTTCAATGGCATCCATGGCCTCATCCAGCCATTTGCCGATTCCCGGCTGCTTGGCGCGATCCTGCAAATACTGCCAGCGGGCCTTTTCCGGAACAAAAAAGATGTTGTAGGCGAGGTATTCATCCGCATCCTCAGGGTTGGCTCCCTCAAATTCTCCTTTTCCAGCCTTAAGGCGTTCATGCAGATCGCTGAAGGCATCTGAAATGTATTTTAAAAAGATCAAGCCGAGAACAATATGTTTGTACTCAGCGGCATCCATATTGGAACGGAGCTTGTCTGCCGCCGCCCACAGGGTTTTTTCAAGTTCATTGTTTCCAGCCATTTAATTATTTATCTCCAGAAAAACATGACGCCCATGTGTTTATGCGTTTTTCTTTGTTTATTATTAAAAAGATAGAAAATGGCGGGATGTTGCCATGATGATCAATCTTTTGGAAAGGCCTTTCAAAAGCAGCCAGTCGTATTTCTGCGTCCAGGTCCGGCACAAAAATCTCCAGTTTGAGAAACTACATATTGAAATCAGGTGATGTTGTCGATTTGTTAACCAAATATCTGATAAAATGTCAAACTTTTTCAAAGAATACAGAGGCTTTTCAAAACAGTTATGAGTAATGCGTGACGCGTAATGTGAAAAAAACTATTCGAGAGGTTCCCTCTGGGAGCGATTCAAAATTCAATATTCAAAACAGGAAAAATAATCCGCAGATTACGCAGATGTCGCAGATTAAAAAAACCACGCTCCGGATTCTTCGGATTCTTGTCGGACAAAGTTAACATATTGTAATTAAAGATATTCAATATCAAATATCGGCCCCATCGGGGTCTTAAACATATGTTTTGGCCTATAGAAAGGTGGGTTTAAGAAAACAAAACTTGAACCTAAACAACATAGAATACAGTTCTGTGGGAAGTGTTATCGAACGGGTATAGAAGCAACGTAAGGTGGATTTCGATTTTAAGAAACGGATAGACGAATTAACGATTAAAATAAAAAAGATCCAAGAGCAGATTTGACCCGAGACCTTCGTTGCTGCCCCACTTATTTTGGACTCATTTGCGTTATGATGAGCTGTTCAAGGGCTCTCCTGGATTTTGAAGTCTTGGTTCCTGGTTTTTCTTTTTTAATATTTCTAACCAACTGGTTCAGCATCTGGCGCTCAATCCCCGGAAATTCACACAGCAAGGTTTCCATCTCAACCAGATCACCGGTCAACAGCCTTTCTATCCACATCCGGGCCTCTTTAACAGGATCGAATTTAACAGAAATCTCGTTTTTAGATTGTAGTAATGCCAGACGGATGGACTCTATATTCACATCCCGCATCAAAGCACCAATAAACTGCCGATACCGTCGGCTGGCATTATTGGCTGTAATGGATTTACCCTCTATAAGGGCGGCCCTCAAATCCTCCGGAATCTCAATGCGCTCCAATTGTGGGACAGACAATTTGTTGAGTTCTAATCCAAGCCTTTGAAGTTCTTCAGCCTCTTTCTTCTTCTTTGTCCTACTCTTAATCTCGTCTTCCATAATTCCCATCAGCCCCTATTCAATTTTTATACACCAAGCGCAATGGGGACATTCGTTTATGCGTTTCTCTTCGTTTATAAAATAGCATGATATTAGAAGGTATTTGTATGTATTCTTAAGCTAAATTTCGTTAAGATGTCAAATGGTAAACGAATGGAATTATGTTATTAGGTGGTTAAGTACTTAAGGGAAAAATACCGGGAATGAGTTATTGGTGATGGGGAATGGGGAAAAGACGAGGTTATCAGTTATTGGTTCCCTGTTAACTGGAGAGTAAGATTGATTTTACGATGGAATTCCTTTAAATTATATTTTACCGGTATCATTTAATTTCAAATTCCAAAAGGAGAACACAATGGTTATCGACGTTCATTATCATTTCATGGTCAGCGTAAACGAAACCGCGGCCAAACGGATGGTCGCTTCTTTTATCATGCCCACGGCGAAAAAACTGGGAATGACGCCTGATCCGGAGGCCCTGGTTAAAACCGTCCTGGAAACCTGGGCCGATCCCACCGGGGAATTTTTGATCAAATCCATGGATGAAGGCGGCATTGATGTGACGGTCGCCGTCACCACGGATAACTTTGATAACAAGATGCTGACCCGGGAAGACGTTGAAAAATCCGTAAAATTGTTGAGCAAGGTTGCCGAACGAAACCCGGGACGCATTTTCCCCCTGGCCGGTCTTGATCCGAGACGGCCGGAAGCTGCGGACATGGCCAAACGCTTTTTTGAAGAATACGGCATCAAAGGCATCAAGTATCACCCGGACAACGGCTATGACCCGTCCGGCCCGGAATCCTACAAGGTCCTGGAAGTCCTGGCCGAACACAAAGGCGTGCTCCTGACCCACACATCACCGCTCATGCCGCCTTCACGGAACCACCTGGCAGAACCCATGCTGCTGTCCGCCATCGGGGTGGATTTTCCCCAGATCAAAGTCATTGCCGCCCACATGAACGGGTACGTGAACTGGCGCCCCTGGGCCAGCCTTGCCGCGATGCAGCCCAGACTGTACGGGGACC
>VMSV01000040.1 GCA_013791935.1 Desulfobacteraceae bacterium
GCCAGAACCCGTTGTCCTACCACTAGACGATCCCCCATCAGTGAGCAAGGGTTGTTACACAAAAGCCAAAACGGAGTCAAGACAAATTTACCCCATGGTTTCCGTTCTTTTCTCAATATGGGCCACAGCTTTTGTAAGCCGTTTGGCCACAGCATCCTTTCCCAGAATTTCTATAATTTCAAAAATACCGGGGCTTGCCGTTTTGCCGGTGAGGGCCACACGTACCGGCTGAGCGATCTTTCCCAGTTTCAACCCGGTCTCATCCATCACCGACTTAAAGATATCTTCAAGATTCTTTTCGGTAAAATCTTCCAGGGACTTTAATTTTTCCGCCAGAAGCGTCATGGGCAGGACCGTGTCCGGTGTGAGAAATTTTTTCGCTGCCGCTTCCTCGTAGGCCACATCCTCCACATAATAAAACAGGGCCCCTTCGGCCATTTCTTCCAGGGTTTTGCTTCGGGGCTTCAGGGTTTCAATCACCTTGTTGAGGAATGCCCCTTCACTGGCCGGGCAATTCCTCTTGACCAGAAAGGGAAGCAGGGGGCCGGAAAGCCTTTTCGGGGAAGCGGCCTTGATATGGTCTGCATTGAGCGATAGCAGCTTGTCCGGATTGAACACACCGGCCGACTTTCCGATATTTTCCATAGAAAATTTTTCGATCAAATCCGGAACGGTAAAGAATTCCTGATCCCCGTAGGACCAGCCCAGCCTCACCAGATAATTGATCATGGCTTCTGGAAGATAGCCCATTTCCCGGTAGGCGGTCACGGACATGGCCCCGTGGCGTTTGGAAAGCCGGGATTTATCCGAACCCAGAACCATGGGCACATGACCGAAAATCGGCAGGTCCACTCCGAAGGCCTTATATAAAAGGATCTGTTTGGGGGTGTTGTTCACATGGTCATCCCCCCGAATCACGGTATTGATGTTCATGGTGATGTCATCCACAACCACGGCCAGATTGTAGGTGGGGGTGTTGTCACTGCGCAGAATGATGAAATCATCCAGTTCGGTGTTCTGAAAAACAATGGGCCCCTTGATCACATCATCGATCACCGTGGTTCCGGTCAGCGGAGCCTTAAACCGCACCACGGCACCTTGTTGATTTTTCAGGCCTTTTTCGCGGCAAAGCCCGTCATATTTGGGTTTGCCCCCACTGGCCATGGCTTCTTTGCGGATCTGGTCCACCCGTTCGGCGGTGCAGGAACAGTAGTAGGCGTGCCCGGAGTCCACGAGCTTTTGAATGTATTCCCGGTAAACATCAAACCTTTGGCTTTGAAAATAGGGGCCTTCGTCCCAGTCAATCCCCAGCCACTCCAAGGCATCCAGAATGGCGTCCACCGATTCCCGGGTGGATCTTTGGGTGTCGGTATCCTCAATGCGAAGCACAAAATGACCCTTGAAATGCCGGGCATAGAGCCAGTTGAACAAAGCCGTGCGAGCCCCGCCGATATGCAGGTACCCCGAGGGGCTGGGGGGAAATCTTGTAATGATCTTATGGGTCATATTCAGTCCATTCCTTATTGTCTTATAACTTTTGAATAAAGCAATTTATGTTTTTTAACAATCTTAATTCATTTGATTTAGAAAGGCCATTGCCTAATTAATATGACTAGTATTCAGTCATTTGAAAGCCCCATGACCTTGTTGAGGCCGCCGGGGGACATTTCTCATTCCGACCTTCTTTTCCAATTCGAATTTTTCCAAATATACCGGCAATATTTTTTATCCCGTTTATTCGGCAGGTTAGAAAGCCTTTCCCCCTGAAAACCATGGAAATCTCATTTACCACAGATGGATCTTGAATTCAACCTTGTTAAAAGGTTGTGAAAAATTCTTGACTTTCAATGATTTTTCAATTACTAAACCAAAACCATTTCCGGATAAGAAATAAACGGAAATTCTTTAAAAATATCAGAATATTAGGAGATTACTTATGGCAGTACCAAAACACAAAACGTCCAAATCAAGAAGAGATAAACGGCGAACCCATCAAAAAATAGATGCGCCGAGTACGGTGGAATGCCCGCAGTGTGGCGTCTCCAAGCTACCCCACCATGCCTGCAAGTCCTGCGGTACTTATAAAGGCCGCGAAGTGCTGGAAGTGGCGGAATCATAAACCCGTTGAATTTCATTTTAACGAAACCCATCCTTCGCACAAATGGATTTAAAGACTATGCCCGAACAGGATAGACGCACGGTTGTCATTACAGGAGGCTCCAGGGGAATCGGTAGAGCGATTTGCGTTGCATTTGCAGGGCCCCTTACGGATGTGTTCTTCAATTATTCAAGCGATGAAGAAGGCGCAAAAGAAACCGAGCGGCTGGTGACTGAAAAAGGCGGCCAGGCCCGAGGGTTCAAAGTGAATGTGGCCTCGGAAACCGAAGTGGAGGGTTTCTTCGCCCAAGTACTCGCCCAATCCGGCAGAGTGGATGTCCTGGTGAACAACGCGGGAATTACCCGGGACGGGCTTCTGGTCCGCATGAAGGAAAAAGACTGGGATGATGTGATCAATATCAATCTCAAAGGGGTTTTCAACGGCATGAAGCATGTTGGGAAAACCATGATGAAGCAGCGGTTCGGAAGGATTGTCAACCTGACTTCCGTCGTGGGGGCCATGGGCAATCCGGGCCAGGCCAACTACGTAGCGTCCAAGGCCGGAATCATTGGTTTAACCAAATCCGCCGCCAAAGAACTGGCCTCCCGCGGGATTACGGTAAACGCGGTTGCTCCGGGTTATGTGGAAACCGATATGACCTCTGAAATGACTGACAAAGCCAGGCAGACCCTGCTGGAACAGATCCCCCTGGGAAGGGTGGCAGTTCCCGATGACATCACCCCCATTATTGTGTTTCTGGCCTCGGAAAAAGCCGCCTACATCACCGGCCAGGTGATTCATGTAAATGGCGGAATGTACATGTAATTCCATGCCGCATTCAAACGCTACCGTCGTTGGCTGCGTCAAAGGCTCCTTGATGTACAACCACGTACACCCGCGGGGCCTTTTCCTGGCCGTCTTGGTATCATTTTGAATGCAACAACGAATAAAAAAAATAAAGGAGATTCTCATATGTCAGTGCAAGATAAAATCAAACAAATTATTGCAGAAAAACTCAGCGTTGAATTGGATGAAGTGATTCCCACCGCAAGCTTTATCGACGATCTGGGTGCGGACTCCCTGGACCTGGTTGAACTGGTGATGACCATGGAAGAAGAATTTGATGTGGATATCAGTGATGAAGATGCTGAAAAACTGGTAACCGTTCAGGACGCCATTAATTTTGTAAGCGCTCTCTAAATGTTATCGGTAGACCTGGCATAACCATTAACCAGAACGCTCAGGAGGTTGATTTGGAAAGGCGAGTGGTAGTAACCGGTTTGGGATTGGTAACCCCTTTGGGGACCGGAGTTGATAAAACATGGGAGGCTCTCTGTGCCGGAAAGTCCGGAATCGGAGGGATCACACGGTTTGATGCAACCGCCTTGGACACTCGTATTGCCGGAGAAGTCAGAGATTTTAATCCTGAAGACTTTCTTTCCAAAAAGGAGGCCAAAAGAACCGAGCACTTCATCGCCTATGCGGTGGGTGCTAGCCGAATGGCCCTGGAGGATTCAGGATTCAAAATCACCGATGCCAACGCCAATCGGGTAGGCGTGGTGACCGGGTGCGGTCTGGGTGGATTGGGTTTGCTGGAAAGCACCTTTGATACGGTGATGAAAAAAGGCCCCCATCGCGTGAGCCCTTTTTTCATTCCCATGATCATCGGCAATATGGCGCCCGGTATGATCTCCATCTGCCTGGGGGCCAAAGGACCCAATGCGTCCCTGAACACCGCCTGTGCTGCGGGAACCCATGCCATCTGTGAGGCTTACGGCATGATAAAACATGGCCACGCGGATGCCATGATTACCGGCGGCGTGGAATCCACCATCACCATCACGGCCGTGGCCGGCTTTAATGCCATGAAAGCTTTGTCCACCCGGAATGATGCCCCTGAAAAGGCCTCCCGGCCCTTTGACAAGGACCGGGATGGTTTTGTCATCGCAGAGGGAAGCGGCATGATGATTCTTGAGCCTCTGGAATCGGCCCTGGAAAGAGGCGCGCATATTTACGCCGAAGTGCTGGGTTTTGGCATGAGCGGAGATGGTTTTAACATGACGGCCCCGGCGCCGGAAGGGGAAGGCGCCGCGCGATGCATGGAAGCGGCCTTGAAAAATGCCGGCATCGAACCGAGCCGGGTGGATTACATCAACGCCCACGGAACCTCCACCGAAATTGGCGACCTGTATGAAACCCAAGCCATCAAACAGGTTTTCAAAGATCATGCGAAAAAAGTACTGATCAGTTCCACCAAGTCCATGACCGGCCATCTTTTGGGAGCCGCAGGCGGGGTGGAGGGAATTTTTTCGGTTCTGGCCATTGAAAAGGGAATCATTCCTCCCACCATCAACTTGGATACGCCCGATGAGGCGTGTGATCTGGACTATGTTCCCAATGTGGCCCGTAAAGCTGAGGTCAATGTGGCCATGTCCAACTCTTTCGGGTTCGGCGGCACCAATGGAACCGTTATTTTCGGCAAATACCACCCGTAATGGAAGGGTTCTAAGGTTTCGGCTTTGTTAAAGCCGCACTCTCCATCGGGTTTGTTTTCTCACGGCAGGATGATCTATCAAGGATCATCCTGTTTTGTTTCAGGGCAACATAAAAAACAAGTCCGAACAGGAAGCAAAAGATTTTTTCTTGCGGTTCATGGCTTATCTATTTATATACAGGCAGATGGTAATTACGCATAAACAGGAGCAACGTTATGGTTGAAAATAAAAGCCCCATTGTCATGGGATGCGATCATGCAGCCCTTGGACTGAAAGAGGAGATTAAAGCCCTTCTGAAGGAAAAGGCCATCCCCGTTCAGGATGCGGGAACCCACAGCTTGGATTCGGTGGACTATCCCGATTATGGGATAAAAGTGGCTGCCATGGTGGCTTCGGGCGAATTCGAGCGGGGAATCCTCATTTGCGGAACCGGTCTGGGCATGTCCATGACGGCCAACCGGTTCGCGGGTGTCCGGGCAGCCCTGTGCACGGATCTTTTTTCCGCCGCCATGAGCCGAAAACACAATGATGCCAATATTCTGGTTCTGGGGGCCAGAGTCACGGGCGTGGGCTTGGCCCTTGAAATCGTGAAAACCTGGCTGGATACCCCCTTTGAAGGCGGGCGACACCAGCTTCGAATTGACAAATTCAACCGTCTTGGAACCCCGGCGGAGAGGAAAACCCCCTGATGGCAAAAACAAATCGGCCCGATTGGGAGACCTATTTCATGGATATCACAAGGCTTGTGGCCAAGCGGTCAACTTGCCTTCGACGTTCCGTAGGCGCTGTGGTGGTGAAAGATAAAAGAATTCTGTCCACGGGATACAACGGAGCCCCCATGGGAACCCGCCACTGCCTGGACATCGGCTGCCTTCGGGAAAAGATGGGTATTCCCTCCGGAGAAAGACACGAGCTTTGCCGGGGAATCCATGCGGAACAAAACGCCATCATCCAGGCCGCCTACCATGGGGCGAGTATTAAAGACGGGATTCTCTTTTGCACCAATCTGCCCTGTATCATTTGCTCCAAGATGATTATCAATGCCGGGATCAAAACCATTTTTTACGAAGCCGGCTATGCGGATGATTTGTCCAAGGACATGCTGACGGAAGCCAATGTGGATCTAATTCGGCTGGAGCCCTGACACCCGGGAGGAAATTCATGAAATGTCCCTATTGCAGTGAGCTGGAAAACAAGGTGATTGATTCCCGATTGAGCAAGGACGGGAACGTGATTCGCAGAAGACGGGAATGCCTGAACTGTGAGAGACGGTTCACCACCTACGAGCAGATTGAAGAAGTCCCCATCATGATCGTTAAAAAAGACGGCAGGCGGGAAGAGTACAACCGGGAAAAAGTGGCATCCGGTCTCATGCGGGCCTGCGAAAAAAGGAATATCAGCGTCAACACCTTGGAAGAGTTTTTAGACAACATGGAACGGGACCTTAAGGAGATGGGGGAAAAGGAAATCCCCTCTTCGGTCATCGGAGAAAAGATCATGATCGGTCTGCACAACCTGGATGATGTGGCCTATGTCCGGTTTGCCTCGGTTTACCGGGAGTTCAAGGATGTGAACGACTTTTTTTCCGAATTGAAAACCCTATTGACCGAACAAAAGCCGACATGACAATAGACGATCGACATTTCATGCAAATCGCCCTGGACCTGGCCGCCCGAGGCTGCCGATATACCTCCCCCAATCCCATGGTGGGGGCGGTTGTGGTGAAGAACTCCACCATTGTGGGGAGCGGTTACCATGAAGCGGTGGGCGGGCCCCACGGAGAGGTCAACGCCATCCATCAGGCCGGGGATCAGGCCCGGGATGCCACCCTTTACGTGACCCTTGAGCCCTGCAACCACGAGGGCCGGACCCCTCCTTGCACGGAAAAAATCCTTGCCTCCGGAATTAAAAAAGTCGTATCCGCCATGAACGACCCCAATCCCCGTGTGGCCGGGGGGGGCAATGCTTTCCTGGCCTCCAGGGGCGTAAAGATTGTCTCCGGGGTTTGCGAAGCAGAGGCGCGAAAGCTAAATGAGGCGTTTATAAAATTCGTTCAAACCGGAAAGCCCTTTGTGGTGCTCAAATGCGCGGCCACACTGGATGGGCGCATCGCCACCCGAACCGGGGATGCCAAATGGATCAGCAATGACCTCTCCCGTCAATTCGTTCACCGGCGGCGTCATGAAGCAGATGCCATCCTGGTGGGCATCGGAACGATCAAAGCCGATGACCCGAGTCTGACCACTCGTTTGCCGGGTCCGGTTTATGGAAAATCTCCCCGTGATCCTTCCCGGATCATTCTGGACTCAAGATTGTCCATCTCCGAAACGGCATCCGTATTGCGCGTCGAATCCGATTCTGATACCATCATCGTCACCGGGCCGATTGACGATCATCCCGACCTCCTGAAAAAAAGGCTGAGGCTCATGGAGCAGGGAGCGATCCTGCTGGAATGCCCTTTGAAAAACGGAAGGATCGATCTATCCGTCCTCATGGAAAAGCTCGGGAGTCTCAACATTACTCGGCTTCTCGTGGAGGGAGGCAGCCAGGTGCTGGCTTCAGCCCTGGCCCATGGCATTGCCGATAAGGTGATGTTTTTCTATGGTCCGAAGATTCTCGGCGGTGATGACGGAAAACCCGTTTGCGCGGGAAAAGGACCGGAGTTCATGGCTCAAAGCATTCCGGTGAGGGACATCGTGGTAAAACAGTTCGGCGATGATGTGATGATTGAGGGATATCTGAATTCGGCCGGCCAGGAGTAAGACCATGTTTACAGGAATCATAGAGGGCCTTGGCACTTTGGCCGGAATCATTAAATCCGACCAGAAGGTGCGAATCACGGTGGATGCCGATTTCGAGCTGCAAAATACTCGAATCGGGGACAGCATTGCCGTGAACGGTGTCTGCCTGACGGCTGTGGAGCTTTCCGGAACCCGTTTTTCAGCGGATGTGTCTCCGGAGACCTTCGGGCTTTCGGGTTTCCATCAGGCAAAAATCAGGGACCGGGTGAATCTTGAAAGGGCCCTTCGCTTTTCCGACCGGCTGGACGGCCACCTGGTATCGGGCCATGTGGATGGAACCGGGGTACTCAAATCCCGGCAGACCATAGGAAACGCCATCATTATTCGATTTGACGTGCCTTCAAACCTTGCCCGATACATTCTTAAAAAGGGGTCCGTGGCCGTGGATGGGGTGAGTCTTACGGTCAATGAATGTGACGACACCGGATTCACCGTGAGCATCATTCCCCATACGGCGAAACTTACCACCGTGGGGTTTAAGAATACCGGGGACCGGGTGAATATCGAAAACGACATGATCGGAAAATACGTTGAAAGATTTGTTGTGGGAAAGCCGGATGGCAATCGCAAAGCCGGTTCCATCAACATGGAGTATTTGGTTAAAACCGGTTTTTTATAGCCCGGGAAAAGAGGATTGAAATACAAACCGGCATGATTCCGGTTTTGTCTGTAAAGGAGAGATTTAAAGTATGCCGCTAATTACCATAGAACAAGCCATAGAGGACATTAAAAACGGTCGGATGGTCATCCTTGCCGATGATGAAGACCGGGAAAATGAGGGCGATCTTACCATCGCCGCAGAAAAGATCACACCGGAGGCCGTCAATTTCATGGCCAAATACGGTCGGGGCCTGATCTGTCTTTCCATGACCGGAGAAAAATGCGATTCTCTGAATCTTCCGCTCATGGTGGACAACAATACATCCAAGTTCCAAACCGGGTTCACGGTGTCCATCGAAGCCAAAAAAGGCGTCACCACGGGAATATCCGCAAAAGACAGGGCCACGACCATTTTAGCCGCCATCGCCGACGATGCCAAGCCGTCCGACCTGGCCAGACCCGGTCATATTTTCCCGTTGCGGGCCAGAAAAGGCGGAGTGATCGTACGAACCGGCCAGACCGAAGGGTCCATGGACCTTGCAAAGCTGGCGGGATTGAAACCTGCCGGGGTGATCTGCGAAATCATGGATGAAGACGGCACCATGGCCAGAATGCCATCCCTGGAAGAATTCAGTAAAAAACACGGCATCGGCATCTGCACCGTTGCAGATCTCATCGCCTACCGCATGCGAACCGAATCCTTTGTCCACCGGGCCGCGGAAACCATCATTCCCACGGCCATGGCCGGTGAGTTTAAAGCCATTGTCTATGAAAACGACGTGGATGACCTGTTGCATTTTGTTATGATCAAAGGCGAAATTGATCCGGAAAAGCCCATTCTGGTTCGCGTGCATTCCGAATGCCTCACGGGGGATATCTTCGGTTCCCTGCGCTGCGATTGCGGAGACCAGCTTCACAAAACCGTGAAGATGATGGAAGAAGAGGGTGCAGGAATCTTGTTATATATCCGCCAGGAAGGAAGAGGCATCGGTCTTATTAATAAAATCAAGGCCTACGCCCTTCAGGACCAGGGCATGGATACGGTGGAAGCCAACCTGGAGCTGGGATTCAAGGCGGATCTGAGAAATTACGGCATCGGGGCACAGATCCTGGCTGACCTGGGCGTGAAAAAAATGAGGATTCTCACCAATAATCCCAAGAAGATCGTCGGTCTGGAAGGGTATGGATTGAGCATCGTGGAGCAGGTTCCCATTCTAATCGAACCCAACGAATGCAATCAGAAATATTTGGAATGCAAACAATCGAAACTGGGGCATCTCCTGAATCTCGAGGATAAAGCGCCCTGAAACCCATAAAGGAGGAAACCCCATGCCTAAGATCATTGAAGGCAAACTAACCGGCACCGGGAAAAGATTCGCCATTGTTGCAGCAAGGTTCAACGACTTTATTACGGATAAGCTGGTGGGCGGGGCAGTGGATGCCCTGGTCCGTTCCGGC
>VMSV01000049.1 GCA_013791935.1 Desulfobacteraceae bacterium
AAGCGGGCCCTATCAGTACATGAAAGGATTTGATATCATTGCCCACGCGGCTTCCGGCATCATGGCAGGAATCGCCGACGAGCAGGGAAACCCCAGAGGGCCTGGAGGGGCGGCCTTTATCGATGTGGGAACCGCCATGCTCAATGCCATGTCCGCAGTAACGGCCCTGTACTATCGAACCCAGACCGGGGTGGGCCAGAAAATCGAAACCTGCCTCTTCAACACAGGCATCGCCCTCCAGGGGTCCGGCTTCATTCAGATTGAAAAGCTGGATAGCGAGCTGCATGAGGAGTTGAAGGAAGTGATCAGAACCGCCAAAGAAAACAACATGAAGCACACCCAGATCATCGACAAGATGACCCTCATGCGGCTGCGCAACGAGCAGCCGGACTCCACCCGGGATTTGGATGTTGTGGACTGCAACCATCGTCCGTCGGATCGCCAGACCTTCCCCTATTATCGGATTTACCAGACCCATGACGGGTACATGAGCATCGGGGCTTTGGTGGCCAAACAGCGGATAAGCCTGTGCGAGGTCCTGGGGATCGAAGACAAGTATGCCTACCTGGACCTGGGCAACGGCAATGATGAGACCTATTATTACCAAAAAGAAGTCATGAAAAAGATCGAGGATGCCCTGGGAACCAAATCCACCAAGGAATGGCTCCAGCTCCTTGAAAAAGCCGGGGTTCCCTGCGGACCCGTGAATTACGGGGTCACCCTGTACGATGACCCCCATGCCAAGGCCATGGACATGATTTGGGAACTCGACAACCCTGTGGCTGGCCCCTATAAAACCATGGGCAACCCCATGAAATTCAACAAGACCCCCATCAAACCCACCCATGGGGCACCGGCCCTGGGCCAACATTCCATTGAGGTCTTGCAGAAACTGGGGTATAGCGATGATAAAATCGCCGCTTTGAAGGAGCAGAAAATCATCCGGTAACCACCGTTTTATAGGCTAAACAAAAGAAACCTTTGGATGCTTTTCAAAGGTTTCTTTTTTCCGTTTGTTATAGCCGAAAGCGCCAGCAGGAGACATCCATGGATTTACAACTCAAAGGCAAGAAAGTCCTCATCACAGGAGGTTCCAAGGGCATCGGCCAGGCCTGCGCCCAAGTCATGGCCGCCGAAGGGTGCGGCACGATTCACCTTGCGGCCCGGAATGAAGAAGATTTGATGAATGCAAAGCTGAAAATCCAATCCGAGTACACTGCCTCGGTTGAAATCCATCCTGTGGATTTGAGCCTGGGGGACAATATCCGCGCCCTGGCCCAAGCCTGTGGGGATATAGACATCCTGGTGAACAATGCAGGTGCCATTCCCAACGGCGATCTATTAAGCATCGACGAGGATACCTGGCGAAAAGCCTGGGATCTGAAGATTTTCGGGTATATCAATCTCTGCCGTGCGGTCTACCCCAACATGAAAGCCAAAGGCAAGGGGGTTATCGTCAATATCATCGGGGCTGCCGGTGAACGGCCCAATTTCTTTTACATCGCAGGAGGAGCAGGAAATGCCTCCCTCATGGCATTCACCAAAGCCTTGGGCTCCAGAAGCCTGAAGGACGGCATTCGAGTGGTAGCCATTAATCCGGGCCTAATCACTACCCAGCGACTGGAACGCCAGATGCGCAGAAACGCCGAGAGGAAGCTCGGTGACCCGGATCGGTGGCGGGAACTGCTTCCCGATGACCCCCCGCCGGGAGAACCTTCGGATATCGCCAACATGACCGCCTTTCTGGCTTCTGATCTGGCCAAAAACATCAATGCAACCGTCATTACCATCGACGGCGGTTCGTCAAAAAGATAACAAGAGAACAAGGAGTTTTTCCATGTCCAATCCTCCATTAACCCTCATGCTGGTTCACGCCCATCCGGATGATGAAGCCATCACCACCGGGGGCATCATGTTGAAATACGCGGAAGAAGGGGCTCGGGTGGTCCTTGTGACCTGCACCCGGGGGGAACTTGGCGATATTCAAGACCCTGGTTATGTTCCGCCGAAACCCGGAATGACCATGGAAGAAATTCGAATGACGGAAATGAGCGACGCCCTTGGGGTTTTAAAGGTCAGCGCCTTTCACTGCATGGATTACAGAGACTCGGGCATGGCCGGAAACCCCGGCAATGATGACCCCAAGTCATTTCATCAGGCGGACATGACCGAAGCTTCAAACCGGCTTGCGGCCATCATCCGGAAAGAACGCCCCCAAGTGGTGATCACCTACGATGAAACCGGCATTTACTATCATCCGGACCATGTCAAGGCCCATCAAATCACCCAAAAGGCCTTTTTTGATGCGGGCAAACCCGACCTCCTGCTGGAGGATGGCAAGCCGGCATGGCAGCCTGCCAGGCTTTACCATATTGCCATTCCCATGGCCCGAATCCGAAGGTATAACCAAGAAGGGACGGATCCCGCTTCCCGGCCACCCTCTTCCATCGTGGGAACCCCGGAGGAGAAAATCACCACCCGAATCGACATTGAAAAATATCTGGATCGGAAATTCGAGGCCATATACAGCCATAAAAGCCAGATTGGAGGCAACCATCGATTTCGGAACTTGACGCTGGAACAAAGAAAGGAAATGTTCGGTTACGAACATTTTGTCTGTGCTTATGGATGCATTCCTTTGATGGAAGGCGGGAAGGAAAAGGATATTTTTGCCGGATTGCGAATTTAACTCAAGGGATAAAAAACTCTTTCATCCATTCAACTTTGCCAGAAGGGCTTCAGCCACACGTATTCCATCCACAGCCGAAGACACAATGCCTCCGGCATAACCGGCCCCTTCTCCGGCAGGATAAACGCCTTTGATGCTTTGACTCTCGAAATCATCCGTTCGCAGAATCCGCACAGGGGATGAACTCCTGGATTCCACTGCCGTCATCAAGCCATCGGCCATGGCAAATCCCTTTAAAGATTGATCCATCTTGGGAATGGCATGGGCCAGAGCTTCCACCACAAACCCTGGCAAACATTCCCTCAGATCACAAGGCGTCACTCCGGGCGAATAGCTTGGGACCACCTCCCCAAAGGAAAGGGAGGGTTTTCCAGCCAGAAAATCCCCCACCCGCTGAACCGGAGCAAAATAATTCCTCCCCCCCATGACAAAGGCTTTCGCTTCCCATTGCTTTTGAAACACCACCCCCGAAAGCGGGTGGCTATTGCCAAAGTCCGCCACATCCACATTCACCAAAAGAGCGCTGTTCCCGTTTTTAGAATGCCTTGCATGCATACTCATACCGTTGGTCACCACTCCGCCGGGTTCGGAAGAGGATGCGATGACTTTCCCCCCCGGGCACATGCAGAAGGAATACACGGCACGACCATCGGGGCACCGGGAAACCAGTTTATACTCCGCAGGACCCAACCGGGGATGGGAATGGGAAGCCCCGTACTGGGTTTGATTAATCAGGGTTTGGGGATGCTCTATTCTAACCCCCAGGGAAAAAGGCTTGGCCTCCATGGAAACCCCCGAGGCATGAAGCATTTCATAGGTGTCCCTGGCGCTGTGACCCAAGGCCAGGACTGCGGTATTGGCCAAAACGACTTCGTCGTCATTGACCCGAATACCAATGATCCGACCCTGGTGAATTTCAAGGCCGGTGAGCCGGGTTTCAAACCGAACCTGCCCCCCCAAAGACAGAATTTTATCACGAATCTGTTGGATGATTCGGATAAGATGATCCGTACCGATGTGGGCCTTGGCCTGGTAGAGAATTTCAGGATCAGCCCCGCAATCGACCAGTTCAGTGAGAACTTTTCGAATCCGGTTGCGTCGATCTTTGATTTGGGTGGTGAGCTTGCCGTCGGAAAAAGTTCCGGCCCCGCCTTCTCCGAAGCAGACATTGGATTCGGGAAGGAGCGTGCCACTTTCCCAGAATTGTCGAACGTCCCGGACCCTTTCATCCACCCTTTTCCCCCGTTCAATGAGAAGGGGTTTAAGCCCGGCTTCCGCCAGGATCAGTCCTGCGAACAGACCACAGGGACCGGTTCCGATAATAACAGGCGAAAGCCCGGGAACGGACCCGGGTTTCGGCTCATGGTACACCATGTCCGGAGAAGGACCGATATTGGGGTCCTCCTGGTTTTCCGAGAGCCAACGCTCCTCATCCTGAATTTCCGCATCAATGGTATAGACTGTTTTGATCTGACTTTTCTTTCGGGCATCCAGGGATTTTCTAAAAATGGAAAAGCCCTTCAGATGGCTTTTATTAATTTTCAGCCTTGCCGGGATTTCCCGCTCCAGGGCATCCGGCTCATGATCAAAAGGAAGGACGATATTTTTTATGCGAATCACGAATTCATCTTTCCGAACGGTGAGTGATGGAAAATTTTATTGAATGCCAGGATACCCCTTCAGTTGGAATTTTTCAAGGGGCTGAATGCTGTTTTCGGTCCAGGCTTCGGAACTGAATGGCTTCGGAAACATGGTTGGATTGAATATCCTGAATCTGCTGTAGGTCCGCAATGGTTCTGGCGATTTTCAGGATGCGATTGTACGCCCGGGCCGAGAGACCGAGTTTGTTCACGGCCGCCTCCAGAATTCTGCCGGACGAATCATCAATGGTGCAAAACTTTTTAATATGCCGGTTGGACATATGGGCATTGGAATGAATGCGGGTATTTTGAAACCGCTCTTTTTGAATGGTCCTGGCCCTGGATACCCGCTGTCGGATATCACAAGATGCTTCCGCAAGATCTTCGGACATGAGATCCTTATAAGGCACGGAAGGAACCTCCACATGGATATCGATTCGATCCAGAAGAGGGCCGGATATTTTTGAACGATAGCGATGGATCTGGTGGTGGCTGCAATTGCAGG
Source organism: Desulfobacteraceae bacterium (assembly GCA_013791935.1). Lineage (GTDB taxonomy): Bacteria > Desulfobacterota > Desulfobacteria > Desulfobacterales > UBA5616 > VMSV01. Next base: position 4,835 of record VMSV01000049.1, read on the forward strand.
CGTGTTTGGGGTCGGTGAGAAAACCACATGGGCAGGGATTCATGGCGGCAATCAGCATGAAATTCGCCGGATAGGTGATGGACATGGCAGCCCTTGAAATGGTCACGCGAAGGTCCTCAAGGGGCTGTCTTAACACTTCCAAAACATGCTTTTTAAATTCCGGCAATTCGTCCAAGAACAATACACCGTTGTGGGCCAGGCTCACCTCTCCCGGCCTGGGAATGTTCCCGCCGCCGATTAAACCGGCATCTGAAATGGTATGGTGGGGCGCGCTGAAAGGCCGCGTAGCCACCAGGGCCTGGTCTTTTTCCATTTTGCCGGTAATGCTGTAAACCTTGGTGGTTTCGACGGCCTCATCAAAGGTGAGAGGCGGAAGAATGGTGGGAAGCCTTTTGGCAAGCATGGTTTTGCCGGAACCCGGAGGGCCCACCATCAGGAGATTATGGTTTCCAGCCGCTGCGATTTCAAGCGCCCTTTTTGCATGTTCCTGACCCTTGACCTCGCTGAAGTCAGCTTCGTAATCCTCATTTTGAGTAAGCAGGGATAAGGGGTCTGCGTCCTCCGGCTCAATGATGGATATCCCTCTGAAGTGATTCACGATCTCAGATAGATGCTTTACCGCGAGCACGGAAATTCCTCGACATACAGCAGCCTCTTTCCGGTTTTCCCAAGGAACGACCACCCCTGAAAAACCCGCCTGTTTTCCGGCCAGGGAGACGGGAAGAGAGCCTTTCACCGGTTTGATCCTTCCATCCAGGGACAATTCCCCGATGAAAAGGTATTTTGAAATCACCCTGCCCGATAACAATCCCGTGGCGCATAGAATCCCCACCGCAATGGGAAGATCAAACCCCGTTCCTTCTTTTTTAATATTGGCAGGGGCCAAATTGATGGTAATCCTGTCGTTGGGAAACTCATACCCTGAGTTGGCGATGGCGGATTTAACCCTTTCCTTGCTCTCCTTCACTGCAGCCTCCGGAAGCCCCACGGTGGTGAAGGTTGGCAATCCGTTCATAATATCCACTTCCACCTCCACAATATAGGCGTCAATCCCCACCACAGCGCTGCTGTAAACCCTGGCCAGCATCTTATCACCTTTTATTTGGTTATTTCGTGTTAATAAACCGTTTAGTATTCTTTTATCATTCAATAACAGGTATATATATTTCTATCAATCCTTTTTACACATCCCCGGGTTCAAAGCCTTATTGATTTTCTATCATTTGTGTGAAAATATAGTTTTTTAATTCATGAAGGAAAAGGCGTGAAAGCCGCCTTTAAATAGGTTTCGAGCTTATGTTAATTTCGACAAATCAAAGAACCTTGGAAAAATCGGTGAGCTTCAGTGGCATTGGCCTTCACTCCGGCAGGAAGGTCCATCTCACCCTAAAGCCCGCACCACCGAACCACGGCATAAAATTCAAAAGAACGGACTTGCCCAACATGCCGGTTATTCCGGCCCTGTTTCAAATGGTGGTGGACACCAGCCTTGCCACGGTCATCGGTGAGGAAGGCGCCATTGTCTCCACGGTTGAGCATCTCATGGCAAGCCTCACCGGAATGGGTGTGGATAACGCCTTGGTGGAACTGGATGCCCATGAAGTCCCGGTCATGGACGGTAGTGCAAAACTTTTTACAAGCATGATTAAAAAGGCCGGAATTGTTGAGCAGAAGAGCCCGAGGTTCTGCTTCCTTGTAAAGGAGCCTATTGAAATCACGGACGGAGATCGTTTTGCGGCCGTTTATCCGTCCGATACTTTTAAAATTACTTGTACCATCGATTTTGCGCACCCCATCATAGGCATCCAGAGTTTTTCCGTTGATGTGGAGCCTGAATCCTTTGAAAAAGACATTGCCCCGGCAAGGACCTTCTGCCATTTCAAGGAAATTGAATATATGAAGCAGGACGGCCTGGCCCTTGGGGGATCCCTGGAAAACGCCATCGTTCATGACGGGGAAAAAGTGCTCAATCCCGATGGTTTGAGGTTCAAAGATGAATTTGTTCGCCACAAGATACTGGATTGCATCGGGGACTTTTCACTTCTTGGCATGCCCTTTCTGGGCCACATGGTGGTAAAAAAATCCGGCCACATGTTCAACCATTTATTCCTGAAAGAATTTTTCACACGAAAAAAATCATGGGACACCGTTCTGATGAGCGATGCTTTTCCACCCGAAGATCCCGGGAAAAGAGACTACTCAGCCGTAAGATCCGTTGCCCTTTAGAAAAATATTGACCATGAAAAAAATTCCGTTTTTCAGTTTAACCGGTTTTGCGCTTCTGTTCCTTTGCCTTCTCATGGCAGGCAATGGCAGGCTTTTTGCCCAGGAAGCCCAGCTGGAGAATATTATTGTTACCAACACCCGTGACGATCTGCTGGTTTTTCTCAATGTGGAGGGGGCTTTTACGGCGAGTATGAAAGAAGCTGTAACAAGCGGCGTCCCCATCACTTTCTCTTTTTACATCAACCTGTACAATACCCGGAATTTTTGGCTGGACAAAAAAATTGCTTCCGTGAAAATTACCCATAAGCTTAAATATGATACCCTGAAAAAAGAATTTATTCTCAAAAGATCATGGGGGAAAAACGAACCGGTGGTGGTGGAGTCTTTTGAAGAAGCCGAAAAGCTCATGTGTAAAATTGACAGCATTCTGCTCACCAAACTGGACAGGTTGAAAAAAGGGGAGCAATACCAGATCCGGACCAAGGCAGAATTGGCCCAAAAAACCCTTCCCCTCAATCTCCACCATGTGCTCTTTTTCGTTTCCCTATGGGATTTTGAAACTGACTGGTACACAATTGATTTTATTTATTAAAATACATTAACAGTGCATTCAAACCATGCCCACCCCCCAGGAAAATACAGCAATTCCCGATGCCTACCAAAATGAAAAAAGAAAACAAAAGCGCGAATGGCTGATTGTTTTGGGAATTATCATCGTGGTGATCCTCCTCACCCTTGCAGAAAACCGCCTGATTCACACGGGCGGGGATTCCCCTGTTTCCAACACCATTTTAATGTTCAGCCTGCTCAACATCAGTCTTCTTTTATTGATGCTTCTCATCTTTCTGGTCTTCAGGAACCTGGCGAAACTCCTTTATGACAGAAAACGGAAAATTATCGGCACAAAGCTTCGAACCAAGCTTGTGGTCACATTTATCACTCTGACCCTCTTGCCTTCCAGCATTCTGTTCTTCTTTTCCATCGGCTTCATCACCAACAGCATCCGATACTGGTTCAAAGTGCCGGTTGAGCAGGCCCTGAACAATTCCCTGAAGGTGGGACGCTGGATTTATGACCATGAGGAAGCCAAAGCCGGTTTGATTTTAGAGCAGATGGCCCGGCAGATCAAGACCGGCCATTATTTTGAACCCTCCGAAAGGAAAGCATTATCCGATTACGTCAAGATCACTCGGGAAGAATTTCATTTACAGGCGGTCGAAGTATATGACACCCATTCAAACCGCATCACCCTTGAACTGTCTGAGGAGTTGGCCGGCAAACCTCTGGGCTTGATTTCCTCGGATTACTTTCAAACCGTGGCTCAGAATAAAAAGGTAAAAACCTTTTCCGAGATGATCCCTGAAGGCGAACTGGTGAGAACCCTGGGAACCGTGCCTTATGATGCGAAAGACAATGAGGCGGAAGGGTTTCTTGCGGTCTCCGTGGTGATTCCCTCTTCCCTGTCTGAAAACATCGCCTCCATTTCCAGAGGTTATGAAGAATACCAGCAAATAAAGCTGCTTAAAAAGCCGGTTCAGAGCAGCTATTACATCGCCTTGTCCATCGTTGCCCTGCTGGTTCTTTTCTGTGCAATCTGGTTCGGGTTCACCCTGGCCAAATCCATCAGTATTCCCATTATGGAGCTATCCGCAGCTACGGAAAAAATCGCAGAGGGGGACTTAAGCTTTCGAATCGACCCCAGCTCGGATGACGAAATCGGAACCCTTGTGGACTCCTTTAATAAAATGACAAGGGATTTGAGAATCAGCAGGGAGCAGGTTGAACTTTCCACCCGGATGCTTAGAAAACAGAACCTGGAAATAGAGGCTCGACGAAAATATATTGAAATTGTTTTAAAGAAGGTTTCCGCAGGGGTGATTACCGTGGAGGCCGATGAAACCGTTTCCACCATAAACGTCTCTGCGGGGAAGATGTTGGGGTTAAACCCGGATCAGGTTTTAAACCAAAAATTGACGCCTTCGGAAGAAGAGAACGATTTGCAGTTCATTCACCAGATCCTGGAGCAGTTTGAGAGATCCGGCAAGGATGATGTTGAATTACCCTTAAAACTCACAGTGAAGGCGATACCAAGGAGCTTCTGGGTCCACGTGAATGCGCTGAAGGATGAGACCGGAAATCAGGTGGGGACTTTAATGGTTTTCAATGATTTAACGGACCTTGAAAAAGCCCAGCGCATGCTGGCATGGAGAGAAGTGGCCCGAAGAATCGCCCACGAAGTGAAAAATCCATTAACGCCCATATCCCTTTCCGCCCAGAGGCTGAAAAGAAAATATTCCCAACAGATCCATGATCCTGTTTTTGACGAATGCACGGATATGATCATCAACCATGTGGAACTCATTCGAAACCTGGTCAATGAGTTTGCGGCTTTTGCAAGATTCCCCACGGCAGATCCCAAGCCTTGCGATTTACTTCCCATCATTCGGGAAACCGTGGCCCTTTACAGGGAAAGCCGGGAAAACATCCATTTTCATATGGATATTCTCGATGAAATCCCCTTGCTCAACCTGGATCGACAGCAGATTAAACAGGCCCTAATCAATCTTATGGACAATGCCCTTGCGGCCATAAGAGGCAAAGGGAATATTTTCATTTCCGCAGCCCATGATCCGATTCTTAAAATGGTGAGACTTGAGATTTCGGATGATGGGACGGGAATTTCCATCAAGGAAAAAACGCGCCTGTTCGAGCCCGATTTCTCCACCAAAAAAACCGGCATGGGCCTTGGTTTGAGCATTGTAAACAATATTATCCTGGACCATAACGGCAGGATCAGTGTGATGGACAATCAACCCCATGGGGCGACGTTTGTTATTGAATTGCCCGTGTGATATTTTTCCCTAAACCTTTTGCTGGTGAATTCATAAAAAGGAGGTTTTCATGTTCCCATCTCTCTTGGTCGTGGATGATGAGCCTTTTATTCTGCAATCCTTAAGCGGCATCCTGTCGGATGAAGGATTTGAAGTTTCCACCGCTTCCAATGGATACGAGGCATTGAAATTCATCGAGGAAGAATCCCCGGACCTGGTGCTTCTGGATATTTGGATGCCCGGCCTGGATGGCATTGAAACCTTAAAAGAAATAAAAAAAAACAACCCCCATATCCAGGTGATCATCATCACCGGACACGGAACCATTGAAACGGCTGTGAAAGCCATAAAAGTCGGAGCATTTGATCTGATTGAGAAACCGCTGTCCATCGACAAGGTCATCGTGGCCATCAATAACGCCCTGAATTTTCGTCGCCTCGAAGAAGAAAACCGTTATTTAAGGAGGAAAACCCTTGAAAAGCATTCTCTCACAGGAAACAGTCCGGCCATATTGGAACTGAAAAAACAGATACACACTGCTGCGCCATCGGACAAGTGCATCTTCATAAGTGGTGAAAACGGCACAGGAAAGGAGCTGGTAGCCCGGACCATTCATCAGCTCAGCCCAAGGGCAAACCATCCCATGGTGGATATCAACTGTGCGGCCATTTCAGAAGATTTGTTCGACAGCGAGCTTTTCGGGCATGAAAAAGGTGCGCTCACCAAAGCCTCCACCAAAAAAACAGGGAAATTTGAATTGGCGGACAAAGGAACCCTGTTTTTTGATGAAATAAGTGACATGAGCATGAAGATCCAGAACAAACTGCTTCGGGTCCTTCAGGAGCTTAAATTCGAAAGACTGGGAGGGAGTAGAGCCATTGACGTGAAGGCCAGAATCATCGCCTCCACCAGCAAGAATGTTCAGGAGGAAATTCAAAAAGGCCTTCTACGTGAAAACCTGTATTTCAGACTCAATGTCATTCCCATTCATGTTCCTCCTTTACGGGAGCGAGTGGAAGATATTCCCCTTCTCATAGATTCCTTCCTTAGGGATCCAGAAAAGTTCAGTGCACGAAAGATAAAAACCTTCACCCCTGAAGCGGTTCAGATTCTCAGCAAATACCCATGGCCCGGCAATGTTCGAGAATTGAAGAATTTTATCGAAAGACTCACCATCATGATAGATGAAAAAAGCATTAATGAAAAACACGTGCTTGGCCTTCTGAATTCAGGGCCGAAATCGCGCACGGAAGCCCAATCAGGCGATTTTTATTCAATCAATAACCTCAAGGAGGCCAGCTTGAAATTTGAAAAAGAGTTCATTGAACTCAAAATGAAGCAATACCATAATGATATTGATAAAACCGCCGACACCCTCGGCATCAAGCCTGACGCCCTGAGAAAAAAAATAAAACCATAGTCACGAGCACAACAGGCAATACTGTACCCATGCTACGAGTCATCACCGGAAGTTTGAGAGGGAAAAAACTGCATACCCTGCCCGGCGTCGAGATCAGGCCCACCTCGGATCGCCTCAGGGAATCCATTTTCAACATTCTTTCCAAGTTCCCTTCAAAGAATACGGTTCTTGATCTGTTTTCAGGCACCGGTGCTCTGGGCATTGAGGCCATGAGCCGGGGCTCGGAATACTGCGTGTTTGTTGAGATCAACCCCAAAGCGATCCATATCATAGAAAAGAATATCAAATCCTGCGCTCTGGAAGAAAAAACCAGAATCATCCAATGGGATATTCGAAAAAACCTCAACTGCCTGAAGACTTTGAACCGACCTGTGGATCTGGTGTTCATGGACCCGCCCTATCATAAAGGGCTTGTGGGGATTGCCTTGGATTTTCTATTTAAAAGCGTTCCCCTATCCGCCAGTGTAGTCATCGTTATTGAGCGTCCTGCAACAGAACCCATACCGGCCCTGAATGCGAAATACCAGATCATGGATGAACGAAAATACGGTCAAACGATTGTTTCTTTTTTGGGTCGGATAGGGTAAAATTGTTTGAAAAATCACCTTCACACCTACTGACGAAAGGGAATAAAATCCATGGAAAGGCTTGCGATTTACCCGGGTTCCTTTGATCCTGTAACCAATGGTCACATTGACATTATTGAACGAGGACTCGGAATCTTTGATAAAATCATTGTGGCGATTCTGATCAATCCTTCAAAACAATCCCTTTTTACCGTAGAAGAACGACTGGATATGCTCAGGGAATATTTCAAGGACAACCCCAGGGTGTCCATGGATTCTTTTGACGGGTTAACCGTCAATTTTGCCAAACTGAAGAACGCCCAGGCCATTCTTAGAGGGATGCGGGGGATTTCCGATTTTGAATATGAATTCCAACTGGCTCTGATGAACCGCCGCTTGGAGCGGGATGTCCAGAGCGTTTTTCTCATGACCGGATTGCGATGGTTTTTTACCAGCTCATCCATCATCAAAGAGGCCGCCCGATTCAACGGCGATATCTCGGGCATGGTTCCGGAATTTGTGGAGGCCCGACTGAAAGAGAAATACCATACAAAAAACTTTTAGAATTCAAAAAGGCATCCCCATGGCATTATCCTTAGCCGAAAATGCAAAAATCATTCTGGAAAAACGATATCTTAAGAAAGATGGACAGGGCAAGGTCATTGAAAAGCCCGAGGACCTTTTCAAAAGAGTGTCAAAAACCATTGCGGATGCGGATAAAATCTTCGATCCGGAAGTTGAGATTGCTGAAACCGAAAATGCCTTTCACCGGATGTTAACGGAATTTTGTTTTCTGCCCAATTCCCCCACCTTGATGAATGCGGGGAGAAGGCTGGGCCAACTTGCCGCCTGTTTTGTACTTCCCGTTGAAGATTCCATGGAAAGCATCTTTGAAACCCTGAAGCATGCGGCCATGATTCACAAAAGCGGGGGCGGAACGGGCTTTTCCTTCTCAAAAATTCGGCCCAAGGATGATATCGTATTATCCACCGCGGGCATCTCCAGCGGCCCCCTTTCCTTCATGAAAGTTTATGACATGGCCACGGAAACGGTGAAGCAGGGCGGAACCCGACGAGGGGCCAACATGGGGATTTTAAGGGTGGATCACCCGGATATCGAAGCCTTTATCGATGTAAAAAACCAACAGGACAGGCTGAACAATTTCAATATTTCCGTGGCCATCACCGATGCTTTCATGGGCGCTCTTGAAAAGGACTCGGACTATGACATCATCAACCCCAGGTCCGGCAAGATATTCAAAAAACTTTCAGCCCCATATATTTTCAACAAGATTGTCACCTCCGCCTGGAACTCCGGGGAACCCGGAGTCCTGTTCATCGACCGCATCAATGAGTTCAACCCCACCCCCAATCTGGGAAATATTGAATCCACCAACCCCTGCGGCGAGCAGCCGCTGCTGCCCTATGAATCCTGCACATTGGGTTCCATCAATCTGGCCAAAATGGTCTCAGGCGGAAAAGTGGACCTTAAAAAACTTAAAGCCACCATTGGCCATGCCATCCATTTTCTGGACAACGTGATTGAAGTCAATCGATACCCCTTGAAAAAAATCGAGGACATGAGCAAAGGAAACCGTAAAATCGGCCTTGGGGTTATGGGCTTTGCAGATCTTCTCATCAAACTTGGAATCCCTTATGATTCGGATGAAGCGGTTGTCCGGGCGGAAGACATCATGTCGTTCATTCAGAAGGAATCCAAAACCGCTTCCGCGACCCTGGCAAAAAAAAGGGGCAATTTCTCCTTTTACAGTAAAAGCAGGTATGACCGCCCGGATACCCTCTTCATGCGTAATGCCACCACCACCACCATCGCCCCAACGGGAACCATAAGCCTTCTGGCTGATACCTCCAGCGGCATAGAGCCCATCTTTGCCGTTTGCCACACCCGGCATGTTCTGGACGGCAAAACCCTGATCCAGACCCACCCCCTGTTTGTGCAACTGGCCAAGGAGCACAAATTCTATTCCAAACAGTTGATCATGGACATTGCGGAAAAAGGGTCTGTTCAGCATTTGGCTGAAATTCCCCATCAAATCAAGGAACTCTTCAAAACATCCCATGAAATTTCTGCCCAACAGCACGTTCGCATTCAATCCGCCTTCCAGAAACACACGGATAACGCCGTGTCCAAAACCATTAATTTCCCCAATTCCGCCTCTGAAAACGAGATCCGGCAAGCCTACATCCAGGCCTACCAAAGCGGCTGCAAAGGGCTGACCATCTACCGTTACGGAAGCCGGGACAAGCAGGTTCTCAATATTGGCGAAAAAAGCCCCGAGACCTTAAGGCCCTGTTCATCCGAAATCGTTCCCAGACCCAGACCCGAAAGGACCAGCGGGATGACCCAGCGCATCACCACAGGATGCGGCAATCTCTATGTCACGGTGAATTATGATGAACAGGGCATGTGCGAGGTTTTTGCCCAGATGGGAAAAACCGGGGGGTGCGCTTCTTCACAGATCGAGGCTGCCGGAAGACTGGCCTCCCTGGCCCTGCGATCGGGAATCAAAGTAGACGCTATCATCAAGCAGCTGGTGGGAATACGCTGCCCTTCCCCTGCCTGGAGAAACGGAGGCATGGTGCTGTCCTGTCCGGATGCCATCGCCCACGTTTTGAAAAATGTAACCCATTCCGAACTATCAGAAACCGGTGGAATGCTTGGGGTATGCCCTGAATGCGGAAATGTGCTGGTTCATGCCGAAGGGTGCATGGTATGCCATTCCTGCGGCTTTTCCAAGTGTAGTTGATTGGATTTGGAATTATAAAATCAGCTTGATGAGGACAAAGCTACCGATAAGTAGAACCGTAAAAACAAGGGTTAAAATGTTCAGGTATCGATCAATAAAGGTTTGGATGTTCGGACCGAATTTATAGATTAAACCCCCGATGAGAAAAAATCTAGCGCTTCTTGACAATGCTGAGGCCAGGATAAATACCGGAAAATTAATCCCGAAAGCCCCTGCGGTGATGGTGAACAATTTATACGGAATGGGCGTAAAACCAGCGATGCCAACTGCCCAGGCGTCATGAGTCCTGTACAAATTCTGAATATAATCGAATTTGTCCATCAACCCATACCATTCGATGATTTTATAGCCCATCCCCTCCATGAACTGCCAACCGATGAAATATCCGAAACATCCCCCCAGAACAGAGCCTATGGAACACACCAGTGCGAAATGAATGGATTTTTTAGGAACCCCCACACCCAGGGCGATAAGCAGGACATCCGGTGGAATGGGGAAAAAAGAAGATTCGGCAAACGCCAGCGCAAATAACGCCCATATTCCGTAAGGAGTCTTTGCCCAGAGAAGAACCCAGTAATAAATTTTTTTTATCATTTAAACGTCCCGCCAGCCATATTCTCCAACCAGCTTGACGAATCGGCATCCGCCCAGGTTTTCGGTATAAAAACCCTTTTCATCCTTATGGATTCTGATCAGTTCCTGATCCTGTTGACTCCCCACCGGTATCACCATCCGTCCACCCACGGCAAGCTGGTTAATGAGGATCTTTTGAATATCCGGGGCTCCTGCCGTGACCATGATGGCATCAAAGGGGCTCTCATCCGACCAGCCTGAAGTGCCATCGGAATATTTGGTTACGATGTTGAAATAACGCAGCTCATCAAAAAGTTTCCGGGTTTTCACATAAAGAGAATAAATACGCTCAATCGTATAGACTCTGAAAACAATTTCAGCCAGAACCGCTGCCTGGTACCCGGACCCGGTGCCTACCTCAAGGACTCTGTCATCCTTTTTCAATTCCAATGCCTGGGTCATTTCCGCAACAATATATGGCTGGGAGATGGTCTGCTGTTCTCCTATGGGAAGAGGGTGATCGCCATAGGATTGGTCCATAAGCGCTTCGCTGACAAACAAATGCCGGGGAACCTTGGCCATGGCGGAAAGCACATTGGGATCGGATATACCTCTCCTTTTCAGTTGCTTATCAACCATTTCTTCCCGTAAGCGCTCATATTTAATAGAATTCTTAACCATTAAAAAGCATTCCCATCAAAAATTGAGAATTCAAATTTATTGTTGAAATACTACTAAAAAACTATTGATTTTTCAATATAATTTTACCATAATTCATAAACTTTAAATAAAGCTGGTTACGCATCATCTCCATGGAAAGCACCCAACAATTAAAATTGTCATTGTTATTGTTCCTTGCCGTCATAATCATCGGCACCGTGGGATACATGGCCATTGAGGGCTGGAATTTCATTGACGCTTTTTACATGGCAGTGATCACCGTAACCACCGTCGGCTTTAAAGAAGTTCACGACATCAGTACACCGGGAAGAATTTTTACGGTATTTTTTGTTTTTTCAGGCGTTGGTTTTTCTTTATATGTCGCCGGCGCCTTTGTACAGTTTTTAGTGGAAGGCAATATCCGTTCAATAATGGGGAGGAGAAGGTTGGACAAGAATATCGACCGGTTGAAAGATCATTATATCATCTGCGGCTATGGCAGAATCGGTAGGGTCCTTTGCAAAAATTTGATCCAACGAAAGCCTGTTAGCATCGTCGCCATCGAAAGCGATCCTTCAAAAATTCCCGAATTGGATGAGGATAAGTTGCTGTATATTTTTGGCAATGCTTCGGATGAATCGACTCTTATCAAGGCCGGCATTCAGCGGGCAAAAGCCCTTGTGGCTGTTTTAGCAACGGATGTAGACAATGTATTTCTGGTCTTAACCGCAAGGCAACTGGCACCGCAAATTCACATTGTCGCCAGGGCCTCCTATGCAGGGGCTGAATCCAAATTAAAGGCGGCCGGGGCCAATTCCGTTGAATCGCCTTATGAATTGGGGGCCAGAAGCATGGCCCAACGGATCATTCGCCCCACCGTAACCAATTTCCTGGATCTAGTGGCCTATTCCCACAGCCGGAAAGACATCCAAATGGAGGAAATCGCGGTTAACAAAAAGTCCAAACTGGTCAACGTGATGCTGAAGGATTCAGGCATCCGCCAGCTCTTCAACTTAATCATCATTGCCATTAAAAAGCCGGACGGAAACATGAAATTCAATCCATCATTTGAATCCATTATCCATGAAGGGGACACCCTGATTGCCGTGGGGGAAGATGATAATCTTAAAAAACTCGAAGAAATCCTGAATCCTGCTTAAAAAATGCCTCATTGCATTTCAACCTGCCCTCATATCTTATAGATCACCCTTTCTTCCGTAATAATCATGTCCACATGTTTATCGTGGGATGTCATGGGCACCTGGGACATGATTTGAAATTCAAAGGCCAGAGCGACTTTTCGGGTGGTTACCGGCAGTTTGGGAATCAAACGGTCATAATATCCTTCACCGGATCCCATGCGCCCCCCTTTTTCATCAAAAGCGGTTCCGGGAATAATTGCAATATCAATAAACTCAATGGGCACGGCTTTGCATCGGACGGGATTCGGCTCCAGAATACCCCTGGGCCCCATGATGAGGTCTGTGTTGGGATTATCCACCTTCATGGGCCGCATGGCACGTTTATCAACAAGAAATAAAGGAAGCACCACAACCTTGTTAAAATCGTAACAACGGCGGATAATCTCCCCTGAATCAACCTCATTCAGCTTGTTTTTGTAAAGCAATACAACGGAAGCTTCCATAAAATTTGCGAAGTCGTAAAGTCGCCTTGCAACCTGCCTGTTTTTAGCTGTCATTTCTCCAGGAGACAAACTACTGATGGTCTGGGAAACTGTTTTTCTGATTCCGGCTTTTGTTTCTAAAATATCATCCATAGGGCAACTCCGTTTCAGCGCTTGTTTTTACTCAAACAAAATCCACCAGGGCTGCGGCCTCTTCTTCTCTTGCAACAAACCCCGATGACCCGTCGACAAAAGAGATTCAATGGTGTATATTTGCTTTGAATAGGGATTCATCGTTTTTCAAATTTGCCATTATACTAAATTCATTAGGAAAGTCAACCTATAATAATCATTGACTAAATCACCATCACATAATATATTTTGGCCAGGGCTAATCAAACGGGGTTTATCACGTTCCCATGGTTTGTTTTAGATGTGCAAGGATGATTTTTTATTGGTCGAACTTCTCCGATCAGCTTAAATACAAGGATTATTATGCTGGAACCTAAGTTTGTGCTGCACAACTTGCCCCACGTTAAGCAATCTCTTGAAGGGCGAGGGAATCCTCTTAATCTGGATATTTTTGAAAAAGCCGAGAACCGGAGGAAAGCTGTTCTTGCTGAAATCGAAGAACTCAGAAACCGGCGGAATGTAGTTTCTGAACGAATCGCGGCCATGAAACAAAAAGGAGAAAATGCAGATGACCTGATTCTTCTCATGCGCGATGTTTCCGTTACAATAAAAGGCCTTGAGCAGACCCTTTTCGAAAACGATGAAGAAGTCCGCACCTTTCTTCTTGAAATTCCCAATATACCCCACGAATCCGTTCCCATCGGAAAAAATGCTGCCGATAATATTGTGTTAAAGCAAGAAGGTAGCCCAAGGGACTTTGATTTCAAGCCGCTGCCCCACTGGGATATTGGAAATAACCTCCACATCTTGGATTTTGAACGGGCTGCCAAAATCACAGGCGCCCGGTTTCCCCTCTACCTGGGAGCCGGCGCAAGACTCGAGCGTGCCTTGATCAATTTCATGCTCGATACCCATACCTTGGAGAACGGCTATGTGGAAACCCTGCCTCCCTTTATCGTGAATCGTCAAAGCATGACAAACACCGGCCAGCTTCCGAAGTTTGAAGAAGACCTGTTTAAAATCCAGGGGTGGGATTATTTTCTGATCCCCACGGCAGAGGTTCCTGTCACCAATATTCATGCGGATGAAATTCTGGACATGGACAGCCTCCCCATTTATTATGCGGCCTATACGCCGTGCTTCAGATCGGAAGCGGGATCCTATGGCAGGGATACCCGGGGTCTGATTCGGCAACATCAATTCAATAAGGTTGAATTGGTCAAGCTGGTGTCCCCTGAAACATCCTATGATGAGCTTGAAAAACTGCTGAAGAACGCCGAGAGCATTCTTCAGAAATTAGAGCTGCCATACCAAGTCCTGACCCTATGCACCGGCGATCTGGGTTTTTCCTCCGCCAAAACCTATGATATTGAGGTGTGGCTGCCCTTTGAAAGAATTTATCGAGAGATCTCTTCATGCAGCAATTTTGAGAGCTTTCAAGCCAGAAGGGCCGGAATCCGGTTTAAAATAAAAGGCCGGAAGGGCACACAATATGTGCATACCTTGAATGGATCAGGGCTTGCCGTGGGCAGAACGGTTGCTGCAATCCTTGAGAATTATCAACAGGCCGACGGCTCGGTGATTATTCCCGAAGCCTTGAAGCCCTACATGGGAGGCATGAGCAAAATAGCATTATGAAACTTTCGGATTTTCCAGATGACATAAAGCCGTATCTTATTCCAAAGCCAAATGGAGACATGTTTTATAGATGCCTGGGGTGCAATAAAACCTTTGGTATTGAAAAGTTGCTATACACCTGTCCGGCGTGCAACCAGGTTTTGCTGTTATACGATAACCATTTCAATTCTCTGAAAGATATTCCGGGCAACCTCTGGCATAAGATATTTGATTACAGAAAAATGCTCAATCTCCCGGCTGTAAAAGGAATATACCGATTCCACGAATTCATCGGGTCGGTGATTCCTCTGGAATCCATCGTATATCTCGGAGAAGGTCACACTCCGGTCATTCGAGCCAATAAAACATTGGAAGCGGCAGCGGGGGGTCCTTTTTTCTTTAAAAATGACGGGCAGAATCCCAGCGCTTCTTTTAAAGACCGCGGAATGGCAAGTGCTTTAAGCTATATTCAATTCCTGATTCATTCAGGAAAATTATCCGAAGTCCTTGCCATCTGCGCTTCCACAGGCGATACCAGCGCCTCGGCGGCCCTTTACGGGTCTTATCTCACCCCGCATATTAAATCAGCGGTTTTGCTTCCCCACAAAAAAGTGACCCCCCAGCAATTGTCTCAACCCTTGGGAAGCGGGGCTGTGGTATTTGAAATGCCCGGCGTATTTGATGATTGCATGAAGGTGGTGGAATCCCTGTCCAGTCAGTATAAAGTGGCCCTTCTAAATTCCAAAAACGCATGGAGAATCCTGGGCCAGGAATCCTATTCCTATGAAATAGCCCAGGAATTTGAGTATGATCTGGCGGACAAAGTCATTATTCTTCCCATTGGCAACGCAGGCAATCTTTCAGCGGTCATGAGCGGCTTTATTAAATTTTATGAAGCCGGCATCATTAACACCCTCCCCAAGATCATCGGGGTTCAATCCAGTCATGCAGATCCGGTTTTCAGATATTACAGTGAACCGGATCCGGCAAAACGTAAGTTTGTTCCGGTAGCTGTTAAGCCCAGTGTGGCCCAGGCCGCCATGATCGGAAACCCTGTTTCCATGCCCAGGATCATCCATCTTGAAAACGCCTATAACGAATTTGCCGGAAAACAAAAGGTGTTTTTTGTTCAAGTTGAAGAACAATCCATCATGGATTGGGGGCTTAAGGCCAATCGAAACGGGCATATCGCATGCACCCACGGCGGAGAATCCCTGGCGGCTTTTGTGAAAGCACGTTCTTTAGGGTTGATTGACGCCAATGAAGTCGGTGTTATTGATTCCACTGCCCATGCTATCAAGTTTTCCGGCTTTCAGGACATGTATTTTCAGAAAACCATTCCAGCTGATTTTGAAGTTTCTTCGAATCCGGAGCTGATCAACCTTCCGGTTTATCTGCGACCCAATGACCTGGAAAAAGTTCCTGAGCCCGGCAAACCCCTTGAGGGAAAAGATCTTGAAATTTTCATCAACCGAATATCCGATGAAATTGCCGCTTACCTAAAACTCAGCAAATAAACCCTAACCCTGCAAACCGAAAAACCATTGAAAAAACTGGCCCTCATCATTTCCGTGCTGATCCTTACAGCGTCCTACGAACAAATTGGATACAGTGCATTTTTATATAAGAATTATCTTATTCGCCAGGATAGTGGCTTGGATATTTTGTGCGATCCCTATATCGTTCAAAAAGATGACTGGGTGATCAAGCTTTTCCAAAGAAGAGGTCAGATCTCAGAGCAGGACTTTCCTGAATTTTTATCCATTTTCAAGCAATTGAATCCATCCATAAAAGACGTGAACAAAATCATTCCGGGTCAGCACATTCTGATCCCTCTGAAAAAGCTGAGCAAATCATCTCTGCCCGGGCAATCCACGGGAATGGTCACCATTCCTTTTGTCACCATTTCCAAGCTGCCCGATGTGATCCATGAGAATTCTTCTACTTACGAAATCCGCTCCGGCGATAATGTCTCCGGCATCGTCTCTCAGGCCTATACGAAAAAGGGAGAAATAAGCTATGGCGAAGCCATGAAGCTTTTCAAACTGATCAACCCGGAAATTACCAACATCGATCGAATCTACCCGGGACAAGCGATTAACATTCCCAAACCCAACGTGGATATCCGGCAGTGGTATCAATCCCTTTTTAATTCTCCCCAAACAGCTTATAATTCTGCCGCCATCACCATGAACGCCCCCGATACCAGGGGAGTAATTCAAAAACCTGTTCAAGGCCTGGATAAAACCCTTGAAAATCCGCCCGAAAATAAGAATTTTATTGCCGTCGCATCAACACTCAATGCAAAACTGATGCACAAAGGCCAATATTTTTTTCCAAAAACCGGACTGGGTGATTTCGTACTGGATCTTTCCAGATACCCGATCATGGAGATGCCGGACGGCACCAGAATCCTTTTTCAGGAGAACAATGATCTTTCATCGGAGGATCAGAATCTGTTGAAATCCCACTGGAAAAACCTTAAATTCACCACCCTTTCCCTTCAGTCCTCATTTGAAGATATCATGAGCAAGGTGGTTCAAACCGATGGTGATTTTGAAGGGTTTAAAACCTTTTCTTTTGAAGACCGAGGGGTGAGAATTTCCATACAGGGAAAATGGATGGTGGCCAATGGACCAGCGGATGGGACACCAACCCAACCATCGTTTGGCAAACGGCCTTTTACATTTATATCCATTACAAATCCAAAGGATAAACCCATATCCGCATCCCTAAGAAAATATCTTGGTAAATTCAATATCAACATCAAAGAAATTACACCGGAAGGGGTTGCTTTATAT
>VMSV01000264.1 GCA_013791935.1 Desulfobacteraceae bacterium
ATTGACCCACCACCTTGAACCTCTTCATGGAAGGAATGATCCCCACCGGCGAGATCATCCCCCGGGTGGAGATGACGGAAACCATGTCGTTCACCGAGAGGTCCAGGGTTTTGGCAAGCTCTTTGCCCAGGATGACCCCCGAAATCCCGGGGTTTCCGGTTTCGGATGGGTCTCCCTCCCCCTTGACCGTGGTTTGGGTTTTTGACAGGCGTTGAAGCGATGTTTCATCCAGAACTTTGACCACTTTCCCGGCGGTTTCGGGCTCTATCCCCCGCAACATGACGCCGGCTATACCTGAGGAGGATCGCATCATGACCTGGGTGAAAACAAAAGGAGTCGCGGATTCGACCTCTTCATATTGACTTATTTTTTCAATAATTTTTTTATAATCCTTAAAATCGCCGCCGTACCGGAACACAACCATATGGGATTCAACCCCCAGAATTCTGGATTTCATGTCTGATTCAAATCCGGCCATGACACCAATGACCACAATCAGGGCCATGACACCAATGGTGACCCCGGCTATGGAAAGCAGGGTGATCAGGGAAATGAACGCCTGCTTTTGTTTGGATTTCAGATAGCGGCGGCTTATGAAAAATTCAAAGGACATTCAATCACGGTTGATGGTTTAAAAAGGTTGTGCATTAAAAAGGGCCGGCATTGTCTGTAAAAACATGACCCGTCAATTTTGAGTTTTTGCTTTCATGTGGGGGAATAGAATAACCTCACGAATGGAGGCGGCATTGGTTAATAGCATCACCAGCCGGTCTATGCCGATTCCTTCGCCTGCGGTTGGCGGCATGCCATATTCCAGGGCTTCGATATAATCTTCATCCATGCAGTGGGCTTCCTTGTCCCCGGCTGCTCGATCTTCCACTTGCTGGAGGAACCTGCCTTTTTGATCATCCGGATCATTGAGTTCGGAAAAACCATTGGCAATTTCCCTGCCCCCGACAAACAATTCAAACCGTTCGGTCATGTCGGGTTCCTGATCGTTTCTTCTGGAAAGAGGCGAGACCTCCACTGGATACCCGGTAATAAACGTGGGCTGGATCAGATGGGGTTCAACCAGGGTGTCAAAAAGTTTGGTGATCATCTTGCCCACCCGACCGGTCTTGGTTATTTTTATTCCTTTGCTCAATGCAAATTCCAAAAGCTTGTCCCTGTCGTTCATCATACCGGGGTCCATGCCCCCGATGGTTTCCAGGCTTGAAAACAATGACATCCGTTGAAATTTTCCTCCGAAATCAATGGCATGGCCTTGATATTCCACAATCGTAGATCCGTTAACGGTGTCGGCCACTCTTTTAAAAATATCTTCGGTGAAGTCCATCAAATCTTCATAGGTGGCGTAGGCCTGATAGAATTCCACCATGGTGAATTCCGGGTTATGCCGGGTGGATATTCCTTCATTGCGAAAATTCCGGTTGATTTCAAAAACCCTTTCAAACCCTCCCACAATCAGGCGCTTCAAGTACAATTCAGGTGCAATGCGGAGATAAAGGTCCATGCCCAGGGCATTGTGGTGGGTCACAAAAGGTTCTGCCTCCGCTCCTCCCGGGATGGGCTGCATCATGGGGGTTTCGACTTCAAGAAAATCCCGTTCCAGAAGGCATTGTCGGACGGTTTCCACAATGCGGCTTCTTTTTATGAAAAGTTCACGGACTTCAGGATTCATCAGCAGGTCGATGTAGCGCTGGCGGTATCTTTTTTCCGGATCCTTGAGGCCATGGAATTTCTCGGGAAGCGGTCTTTTGGCTTTGCTCAGCAGTTGGATATCGTTTGTCAGCAGCGTCCATTCTCCGGTCTTGGTTTGGAAAAGACTGCCTTTGAGCCGTACGAAATCCCCGATATCAAAAAGCTTGAAATCGGCATAAGCATTTTCCCCGACTTTGTCCCTCTGAATGTAAGCTTGAAGCTGGCCGGTTCGGTCGGCAAAGCGGATAAAAGCCGCCTTCCCGAAACGATTCACCGCCATCATGCGACCGGCCACACAGAAAAAAGGGCCTTGTTCCGTGAGGGCCTCGGGGGTGTCGGCGAGGATCTTTTTAATTTCCCCAACCGTGTTTTCTACCTTGAAATGATTGGGAAATAGTTGGACCTGTCTGGATTTTAGCTCCTCGATTTTCTGGTTTCTTTTTTCAAAAAGCTCGCTTGCTGTGCTGTCTTTTTCCATTCCCGCCCTTCTGTCAAATCCTCAATAAAACCCATCCCCTTAATCAGGAAATATTTATAATTACTCATTAAAAGCTTAGCGATCAAAGCAAGATCAGTTAACTATATAATTTCTTGATGGGTGTCAATATTTAGTTGGGGATTGAGAGGGCCGAAACCGGGCTTTGGGGACTGAAAATCAGACCGTGGATTTCAATGTTTTTTAAGAGAAAAGCGAAAGGTGGTTCCTTTGTTAACCCTGCTTTCAACACTTAACCGGCTGCCGTAGGTTTCCAGAATGTTGTGAACAATGGATAACCCCAACCCGGAACCTTTTGTTTTGGTGGTAAAAAACGGATCAAAAATCATATTCAGAATTTCCTCGGGAATCCCTTTCCCGTTATCATGAATTTCCATGGTGATGTTGTCGTTCTTGGAGGGCAGCATTTTTACCCGAATGACCCCTTCCCCCTCAATGGCTTCGGCGGCATTCAACAGCAGATTAAATAGAATCTGGTTCAACTGCATCGGATCCATCCTGACCCAGATCCCTTCCGCCAGTTCGGTGATCACTTCAATTCTGTCATTCAGACTGTGGTCTTTTTCAAACAGAGTGATAATATCCTTGATGGCTTTGTCCAGAAGAATATTCTCCTGTTTCCCGGCAGGAGGTCTGGCAAAAAAAAGAAAATTGGTCGCTAAAACGCTTAGCCGATCGGTTTCCCGAAGAATGATTTGCATAAGCCTATCCATGCCTGGCTTATAGGGAATCTCCTCTCTCAAAAGCTGAATGGAGCCGGCAAGAGAAGCCAAAGGGTTTTTTATTTCATGGGCCAGGTTGGCCGCCATTTGCCCCATATAGGCCATTTTCTCAACCCGTTTTACATGGACTTCCATTTCCAGCAATTCAGCTCTGCTTTTTCTGGCCTGTTCGGACAGGAAGCCGCTTAAAAAAGCCACGGCAAAACAAGCCGTTCCGGTCATTAATACCTTGTAGAGAATCTGCTCTGCTGAATAATAGACCACGTTTCCGGGCTGTTCCCACATAAAAACCGGTTTTAACAACCCCGCATTTTCTGCTTGCATCACCACCCAGTACTCCAGGGTGCAGAGGCCGGCGATGATCAGGCTTCCTTTTTTAAATAGCAGAATACTGGCAATCATGACGAGCACAAGATAGAGGAATGAAAAAACGCTTAAATACCCTCCTGTAACATGGATGATCAGGGTAAATAGAAGGGTATCGAAAATCATCTGGAAGTAGGCTGGAAAGGGGTTTTCCGTATGCCGATGAAAACGGAAAATCAGATAATAAAAAAATGAGCAGGCCCATATCGCTGCAATAATAAGGTATAAGAATCGAAAGGATTCCGGCGTGGGGAAAGCGCCTCTGGCGAGTTGCAAAGTGATGGTGGAGCCCATCAACAATACACCGAAAAGAAAGCGTCCTGCGATCAGCCATTTCAACTTGAGGTTCAGGTCGGTTGTCCCGGCTTTGGAATGAAAAGGCATGGATTTTAGATCTGGCCGGCCATGGTGAAGATGGGAAGATACATGGCGATGAGCAGTCCGCCCACAACCACGCCCAGGAACACCATCATGAAGGGTTCGATCATGGCCGTGAGATTATCAACCGCCTGGTCCACTTCTTCATCATAAAAATCTGCGATTTTGGAGAGCATGGTATCCAGAGCTCCGGTGGATTCACCCACGGCAATCATGGAACAGACCATGGACGGAAAAACACCCGTTTCCAATAGAGGGTCCGCCATGGTCCGACCTTCCGATATTGCTGATCTCACGGAATAAATGGAGGTTTCGATGGTCTTGTTTCCCGCCGTCCTTGCCACAATATCCAAGGCACTGAGAATGGGCACACCGCTGGTCAGCATGGTTCCCATGGTTCTGGTAAACTTTGAAACCGCCACCTTTCGGATTAAAAGCCCGAAAATCGGCATTTTAAGAACCAGTCTGTCAACGGTTTTGTGCCCGTTTTCCGTGGAGTAATATTTTTTAAAAGCAATGATGAATAAAATGATCCCCACGATGATGAAGATGATTTTTGATTTCACGAAATTGCTTAAGGCGACAACCACTCTTGTGGGCGCGGGCAGAACCCCGCCCAGGGAGGAAAACATTTCCTGGAAAACCGGAATGACGAAAATAAGGATCACGGCGGTGACCAGCAAGGATATGAGTAATACGATGACGGGGTAGGTGAGTGCCCCCTTGACCTTTCCTTTGAGTTTCGCGGATTTCTCCAGATACCCTGCAAGACGCTTTAAAATGGTGTCCAGAATACCGCCTGCCTCCCCGGCTGAGATCATGTTCACAAAAAGGTCATCGAATTGTTTGGGGAATTGCTTCAGGGCTTCGGCCAGGGTTGAGCCCCCTTCCACGGTTTCTTTTATTTTCTTGATAATTTTCTGAAACGTTTTATTTTCCTGCTGGGTATGCAGAATTTCCATGCATTGGAGGATGGGAAGGCCCGCGTCGATCATGGTTGAAAACTGCCTTGAAAATATAATGATATCCTTTGACTTCACCTTGGGCTGAAAAAAGGCCACATTTTCAAAAAGATCTTTCGGCTTGGCCTTGATTTTTACAGGAACAAGCTTCATGCGGGTGAGGCTGGCCCTGACGGTATCTTCGTTCTCGGCCTTCATCTCTCCTTTTTGAGTCTGATTTTTCCGGTCTTTTCCTTCCCACAAATATATCGGCATTGGACGCCTCCCTGAATTGGATACTGAATGATTTCTGTTCCTATATCTATCGGCGGATGAAGAAAAATCTTTACCATAAGCGGCATAAGGTTCGCAATCCGAAATTATTTATAGCCGTCCTCAGCCCTGGTTTCAGGCAATTCAATTCATCTTATCCGCAGTCCCATGAACATGTTATTGAAAAACAGGCATTTCTGTGCATAAATAGGCCGAATTTATTTCGTTCAAAGAAAATCAGAAACCCTCAGTCGGAAAAGACGAAATCGTGATTCAAGAAAAATCAACCCCGAAAAACCTGACCTTGATCACCACCCATGTGAATGCGGATTTTGATGCTCTGGCCTCCATGCTGGCAGCCCAAAAACTTTATCCGGAGGCCCTGGCCATATTCCCCGGATCCCAGGAAAGAAATCTTCGGAATTTTTTTATTGAATCCATGGTCTATCTGTTCAACATGGGGGACATTCGTCAGATTGATCTATCCATGGTGACCCGATTGGTCCTGGTGGACACCAGGCAACACGGCAGGATCGGGGCATTGTCTTCACTCGTGGACCGGGGGGATGTTGAAATCCATATCTACGACCATCATCCATCCATGGATAACGATATTGCAGGCCACCAGGAGGTGATTCGACCCACTGGCGCCACCACAACCATTTTAACCGAAATCATCCAGGAGAAAGGAATCGAAATTTCTCCGGACGAAGCCACCGTCATGTGCCTGGGCATCTATGAAGACACGGGCTCCTTCACCTTCTCTTCCACCACCGGCAATGATCTTATGGCCGCCGCATACCTGCTATCCAGGGGAGCCAATTTAAATATCGTATCCGATCTCATCGCCAGAGATATCAGCCCGGAGCAGATCAGTGTTTTGAATGACCTGATTCAATCGGCCAGCCGTTATTTCATCAATGGTACGGAAATCGTCATTACCTCCATCACTTCAGAAAACTATATCAATGAATTCTCCTATGTGGTCCACAAAATGGTCCAGATGGAAAACATCAACACCATATTCGCCCTGGCAACCATGGGCAGCAAAAGCTATATTGTGGCCCGAAGCAGAGTGCCGGAAGTGGATGTGGCGGAAATTCTTTCCCCTTTTGGAGGGGGAGGGCATTCCTATGCTGCGGCGGCATCTGTTAAGAATATGCCTGTTACACAAATTGAAAAACAGTTGCTCGACCTGCTGAATGAGAAGGTAAGGCCCAAACGGCTGGCCAGAGACTTCATGTCCACACCGCCCATATCCGTCAGACCGGATGTGCCTTGCAAACAAGCCGCCGACATGCTCACCCGGTATAACATCAATGCCCTGCTGGTGATGGATCCTTCAAACGCCCATGAAAGGCTGGTGGGCTATATTACTCGGCAGGTCATTGAAAAAGCCCTGTTCCACAAACTGGATGCCATTCCGGTGAAGGAATACATGACCAGCGATATTGTTACCGTGGGTTTGGATGCCCCTCTTTCAGAAATTCAGGAAAGCATTATTGAGAACAAACAGCGCATCTTGCCCGTGATGGAAAACGATAAAATAGAAGGGGTGATCACCCGAACGGACCTTTTGAACATTCTGGTCCGGCAGACGAACCATACCCTTGGCAATTTTCGGGACCCCCATCGCGAGAGCATCCAGCCCAGAACCAGAAATATTATCAAATTCATGAAGGAAAGGCTGTCGAATCGATTGCTGGAAATGTTGGAAACCATCGGCGAAGCGGCCCGGGATACCGGTGTAAGCGCTTATGTGGTGGGTGGTTTTGTTCGCGACCTTTTCCTTTTCCGGAAAAATGAGGATGTGGATATCGTCATTGAAGGCGACGGGGTGACCTTTGCCAAAGCCTACGCAAAAACCAACGGGGCAAGGGTCCATACCCATGAAAAATTCGGAACGGCCGTGATCATTTTCAAGGATGGGTTCAAAGTGGATGTGGCGTCTGCCAGAATGGAATATTACAAATTTCCGGCAGCCATGCCCACGGTTGAAATGAGTTCCATCAAGCTGGATCTGTTTCGAAGGGATTTCACCATCAACACCCTGGCCATCCATCTCAATCCTTCCAGATTCGGCACCCTGATTGATTTTTTCGCAGCCCAGCGGGATATCAAGGACCAGGTGATCCGGGCCCTGCACAATCTCAGCTTTGTGGAGGACCCCACACGAATTTTCCGGGCCATTCGATTTGAACAGCGGTTTGATTTTTCCATCGGAAAATTGACATCCAATTTGATTGAAAATGCCGTGAACATGGATTTCTTCAAACGGTTGAGCGGGCGAAGGGTTTTTACGGAGCTCAGGCTGATTCTCCAGGAGGACAATCCGGTTCCGGCCATCACCCGGCTTCATGAATACAATCTGCTGAAAACCATTCATCCGTCCATCCGGCTCACAAAGGACATCATCGAAGACCTGAACGAGGTGAAAAACGTCCTCTCCTGGTTTGATTTGCTTTTTCTTGAGGAATCCTATATGAAGTGGGCCGTTTATTTTATTGTGATGGTCCGACAGTTTGACAGATCAACCACCCTTGAAATTTGCAAGCAGCTTGAAGTTCCCCCTCAATACCAGGCCCTTGTTTTAAAGGAAAGATTTGAGGCCGAAGCTTGCCTGAAGTGGCTTGAAAAAAACGTCCCTGTCATTAACAGTGTCCTCTATGAGAATATGGCGGGATTTAAAACAGAGCTCATCCTTTCCTTGATGGCGGTCACAAAAAAGGAGGCTGTCAAAAGAGCTGTGTCCTACTATTTTTCCCATTTGAGGTATATCAAGCCCCTCATCCGGGGAAGTGATCTGCAGAAGATGGGGGTTTCCCCCGGACCGGTTTATAGTGAAATCATTCGTGCGGTTCACCATGCGAAATTAAACGGCCAGCTCAATACCATCGAGGATGAAATGGCTTTTGCAAAGAGCTTTCGATCATTGAATCAGGCAGGAGAAGGATAAATGGAGAAAAAGAAGAGAATTTTAAGCGGCATGCGACCCACCGGCCCGCTTCATCTTGGAAATTATCACGGCGCCCTGGCCAATTGGGTGAAGATGCAGGATACGTTCGATTGTTTTTATTTTATTGCAGACTGGCATGCCCTGACCAGCGACTATGAAAACACGTCGCAAATCACCGGCAATTCCATGCAGATGATGATGGACTGGCTGAGCGTGGGTTTATCGCCGGAGAAAAGCACCCTGTTTGTGCAATCCAGCATCAAGGAACATGCGGAGCTTTTTCTTCTCCTGTCCATGATCACCCCGGTACCCTGGCTTGAACGCAATCCCACGTACAAGGATCAGATTGTTCAGTTGAGCAACAAAGACCTGTCCACCTTCGGGTTTTTAGGCTACCCCGTGCTCCAGGCAGCGGATATCATCATGTATCTGGCCAATGCCGTGCCCGTGGGCATCGATCAGGTACCCCATGTGGAGATCACCAGGGAAATCGCCAGGCGATTCAATTATTTGTATGGAGATGTTTTCCCGGAACCCGAGTCCGTGCTCACGGAAACCCCGAAAATCCTGGGTTTGGACCGTAGGAAAATGAGCAAGAGCTATGACAACGCCATTTACCTCTCGGACAGCCCGGAAGAGATCCGGGCCAAAACCATGAAAATGATCACCGATCCCCAGCGAATGAAAAAAACGGACCCCGGCAATCCGGAGATCTGCAATGTATATGAATTTCATAAGCTCTACAGTGATCAGCAGACCGTGGACCGGATCAATCCGGCATGCCGCAAAGCAGAAATAGGCTGCGTGGAATGCAAAAAAATCATGGCGGAATTTCTCATCCAAGCCCTGGCCCCCATTCGGGAAAAAAGAAGCTATTATGAAGCGCATCAGGACATGGTGATGGACATTATTCTGACCGGAAACGAAAAAGCCCGGAAAGTGGCGCAAAGCACCATGGCCTCCGTACGGTCCGCCATGAAGATCAAAGGATTTTAACCGAGGCGGGAAACCATGGATGCATGCAATGATTTAATTGCCCTATGACCAGTGAAACCTATCAAATCAGGCTGGAAAATGTTTTCGAAGGTCCCATGGATCTGCTGGTCCACCTTATTCGCAAAAATGAGGTGGACATCTATGATATTCCCATCGCTTTGATCACGAATCAGTATCTTGGGTATCTCGACTGGATGAAATCCCTGAATATCGATATCGCAGGGGATTTTATCCTGATGGCCGCCACTTTGACCCAGATCAAATCCAAAATGCTTCTGCCCATCCATGACGGGGAGGAAGGCGAAGAGGATCCCCGCCTGGAAATCACAAAGCCCCTGGAAGAATATCTTAAGCTCAAATCCGTGGCGGAGAGGCTGGGGGAAAGGGACCTGCTGGGGGAAAGCACGTTCACCCGGAAAACCAATAAGGATGATTTGGCCGGAACCGATGACGATGAATATATTCAGGTGGGTCTTTTTGAATTGATCGACGCCTTTCAGAAAATTCTGAAAAACACGTCATTGGCCCACAAAATCGACCTCACCTCCGAAGGCATTTCCATTCGGGATAAAATTGCACAGATTGTTGACATCCTGGAGGAAAGAGGGGATGTGGTCTTTGACGAACTCTTTTCACAGCCCATCACCAAAAACGAGATTATCGTGACTTTCCTGGCCATGCTTGAAATGGTCAAACTGAAACTGATCAATATCATCCAGCATATGGAATCCGGTATTATCCGGGTGTTTTACCAGTAAAAACCATGACGGACGAACTCAAAACTATTATCGAAGCCCTGCTCTTTGTCTCCGAAACGCCTCTGCCTCTGGACAAGATCAAAAAGATTCTTGAAACGCCGGACGCAAAGCAGATCAAGCAGGCCATCGACACGCTTTCCGAAGAATACGAGTCCCGAAAAGGGGCCTTCACCCTTCGCGAAGTAGCCGGAGGCTTTCAGTTCAGAACCCGCCCGGAATACGCCGGATGGATTAAAAAGCTGATGCAGCCGGGCACCCAGCGCCTGAGCAAACCGGCCCTCGAAACCCTGGCGGTGGTTGCCTACAAACAGCCGGTGATCCGCACGGACATTGAGTTTATCCGCGGGGTGGATTGCGGCGGCATCCTCCGCATGCTCCTTGAGAAAAAACTCATTCGGGTACTGGGCCGAAAGGAAATCCCGGGCAGACCCATGGTTTACGCCACCACAAGACAGTTCCTGGAACTGTTTGATTTAAAGGACCTCAAGGACCTGCCCTCTCCCACTGAAATTGAGGCTTTGGGAAACATTCATGCCCTGGATCAGGAGTTTGATTTTCCTGAAGAAGCAATCGGAGAAGATCCGGCCCGGGATGGGCAGGAAAAAGAACCTGAACCCGCTCAAGACGATGATTCCCCAACCCATCTTCCGGAAAGCGACCCTCCGTTTGAGGAACAAAACCCGGACCCAGACCCTGAAAAATCGGTTCCATCAGAGGACCAAGATTCAGACCCCGTTGATAATGTGGACCCGGATTAAAAATTTCTTGACTTATGGCCCCATTCGCCTCTAAATAAAGCCCACAAACGGGCGATTAACTCAGCGGGAGAGTGCTACCTTCACACGGTAGAAGCCACTGGTTCAAACCCAGTATCGCCCACCATCAACAAGAACAGCCACTTATGCAAATCTGCATAAGTGGCTTTTTAATTTGAAAGGCCGACAAAAACGATTATTACTTTAAAAATCTCTTGTGCAAAACGCAAAAAAAATAGTTGACCAAATTGAATAGTACGAAGTTATGGATTCTATGGAAATGGTTTAAACTGTCTTTTGTTATGATGGAGCGGAGAGGGGTGGATTCGAACCCACGATCTACTCTATATATTATTGTTATTATTATATTATTTAACTGCTTAAAATATTATTCACCATTTATTTATTTTTTCATGGGATGACCTAAATTTTTTAGGTATCACAATTATAGAAAAGGTTATTTAGTTAGTTAAGGTCGTCCCCCACACATTATCTTTAAACTGTAATAATTCCCAATAAAGTGAGTTTGCCTCTTTAAACAATTCCGATTTTTCATTGTTTACTTGTAAATCCTCAGCAAATGAAATAGCTGGGCACATCATCAACATGATAAAAAGGATAGAAAAATTTCGTAACAACCATAGTATCTTACTATTCGTCATACATTTTGTGACTTCGTGATTCATCGGTCAGTCCAATCGGATAGTAGATATGTTACCCGTCTCAATAACAGATTTCTGGTGTCACAGATTTCTGGTGTCAGATCTTGAATAGTGAATAATCGTATTTTATTCACTATTCAAGATCTGACACCACATTTTTCAGCCTTCTATTCAAGATCTGACACCACATTTTTCAGCCTTTCGGTTTACGGCCTGCCTGCTCGCTGTCCTACGCTTAAAGCGCTATGTTACCATAGAGCCTCCAAGGACTCGCTACCCGGTGGCTGGCCTGCCTTCCGGGGCGGGCGTCTCACCCGCTGGACTACTACGACCTTGCCCGGCCGCACTCAAGGTTCGACCCTGTTCCTTCTGCAAATTTATTTAAGAAAATATTCTTTTACATCCTCGTCCAAAATGTTGACTTTGTAATATAATTCAAAATTATTCCGATTTTCCGAAAAATACTTCGTATCCCTTCTTTTGTTTTGAATAAAATTGTCAAATTGTATCCAAACTTTTAATCGTTCTCTTAGCTGAACGTTAACCAAATCCGAAATTCCTTTTAACTCTTTAGGAATATTAGGTTTAACAATCCCAATTGACGAAATAAGTGCCCATTTCCCATACATGATTGCATAACCAAAATCCTTAATTGTATCAGTCTTTTTTTTGAAAGAAGATTCTAATATAACCATGCTTCGAAACAACAAATAGGCAAAAAACATTTCATTAAATTTGTTTGTATCATTGAGGATTCGAAAAAAAGTATCTTCTTTAAAGGTTAATGCTTCACTTGTTCTTCTTGCAGCTGCAGGTTCACCTAAGAATGCCCAATAGGCTTTTATAAAGTCAAATCGATCAATTACTAAATTCTTGTTTATAAAATTGTTTTGAAGGCCGTCATGAAACTCCCCAGCTTTCCTTTCATAAAAATAGCCATATTTATTGAAAATTAAATCTTGTAGGCGAATCTGAATATCATTATTTGACCGCCTATCTGCTTCACTAACTTCATTTTGCTGGTTTGTGGCGTTGGAAATAAGCTCGACAAATTCTGAATCGACATTAATGGAGGAAGAAACTGGGGTTATGATTTTTAATAGAACCTCTTTGCCTGACAGGGGGTTATTAGGTTTATCAAGGTTCTCTTCAAAAATTGTACATAGTGTAAAGGCGGTTTGCCCACCGTTAAGAATTTGAGGTCTTGTTAATATTAATTGCCCTTCGTTTTGCTTACCCGTGCTCTCAGAAATGCTAACATTTTCACAAAGGACGGTTATTCCATTGTTCAGAATAGCAAAGTTATTTTTCTTTTTCTCCAAAATCGAATTTCTTATTTTTTCATTAACGCTCCTCTTTTGAAGTGACAGGAAATTGCGTGGATTAAACTTCAAGATTGCATTTTTGTATTTGGCCATTACGCGGCCAATTTCATAAGTGGGAACAAAAATTGCCGTTACATTAAATTGGCCAAAATCTGTGTCAATCAGTTGCTTTAACCGTGGGCTTTCTTTTTGGGATAGTTCTAAGCTTATTATTATTTCATCCGGGTCATAATATGTTCCTGTTGTAAGGGGGAACAACAGTTTTTCATATGCTTTATCTGCATTGTAGATCTCATAATTGCAGTTATCTATTAATCTTCGAATTTGCTGATCGGAATAATTGTAAACATTACCAAGAAAGAAGACGATAAAGTCGTATTTTGCGATATCGCGAATATTGCGCAATGATTCTTGAAAAGATTTTATCTTTTCGTTAAAATTAACACCTTTACTATCATCAGGTTGGCCTTTAGTTATTCTGGAGACCTCCATCTTAATTAAGTCGTTCGCATCAATCATTTTTTCATCAAAGTTTTCGGGAGTATTTCGAAATTTTGATTGAATAAGAAAAAGTTTCTTTCGTTCTTCATCAATAAAGTAAGCATCTAAGCCACCATCTTGAGTTCCATCAGTTATCAACTTGTGTCTATCAAGAAAATCAAAGACTCCAAATTTGACCTTTAGCAAAAGGTGAATAAAGGCGAGGGATCTGGCCTTATTTAACCCCTCGACGTTTTTCTCGGTTGGAAAATAGGTTTTGTAAGACTCAGGAGCTTCTTTTCGAAGGGAATCAAGAATCCTTTCAAGCATTTCGTATTGGTGACTCATTGGCTACCTCAGTATTCTTTGATTTTGAGAAAACATCGAATTAAGGATTTGTGTAAGAAAAGGGGTCGTCAGTGTTTATATGCTTTTCTAAAAAACTTAAGAGGAAAATCATCATCAAATGGAATATAAACGCATAAAATCATAGACGCCCGCATTTTTAACTCCGGTTAACGTTCACCCGGTTGTTGGACCGCTTTCATTCTTCTCTGAAGAATGTATGTCAACATAAGGTTACGTTTTCTTGCAAGAGCATCCTTTGATGAGCCCCACATAAATAGTAAAACACCTGCAATTAAAAAACAGAAAGCAGGCAACCCATTGTGTAAATGACTATATCCAATTGCGGCAATTATTATACCGATAATTCTATAAACGACAGCATCAAGTTGCAAAGATGGAATTGATGATCCGATTATGCTCAATATAATGGGATCGCTCTCAGTTTTGATTGATTCTTTGATAACGATGTCAATATCCTTCATAACTATGCTACGTAATTTCGAGAGAAATTTACAGGTCGATTTATCTATCAAATCTCTGAGGTACGAACTTATCAAATTAAGCACAAGGCCGACCACGACAACGGAGACCCACCAAAAAGGTTCCTGCAGTAATTGAAGGAATTTATCCATTCATTATCCCATTCTATTATGTTTGCCCAACGCCGCTAATCAGCCGCGCGGCTTTTTGCGTCGGCTAAATTAGCTTTGTTAGAGGATTTTTCATTATCTTTCATAACTC
Source organism: Desulfobacteraceae bacterium (assembly GCA_013791935.1). Classification (GTDB taxonomy): domain Bacteria; phylum Desulfobacterota; class Desulfobacteria; order Desulfobacterales; family UBA5616; genus VMSV01. The sequence goes on from VMSV01000264.1 coordinate 13,899, forward strand.
TTATTGAAGGATCAATTTTATTTTGCATTTCCTGAACCTGTTCTGGTGTTAACGAACGTATCCAAGCCGTACGTTTATCTAACGCTGCGATTGCCTCATTAATCCAAATAACAATTAAAGAAATGAATATTGCCATGGCGAAGTATCCATTAATAGCCTCTAATGATGTAAGCAAATGCAAGTCATCAGGTGCTGTTAAGTCACCATAGCCAAGAGTTGTCCAGGTTGTAACGCTAAAATAAAGAGCATCAAAAAGATGAACAATTATCAAATCTCCATTTTTTACGAGTCCACTATTAAAAAAAAGGTACCCACAAATAAAGACAGAAAAAACAATTGTGGTAATACACATCCAGATTAAATTCTCAAAGTTCGATCTATCCCAGGCCAATTGAAGAGGTATGGCTTTTACAACCAACAACAATAGGTAAAATAGCAAAAATGAAACAACAATGGGAAAGATATCGAAGAATGTCATAACACCGACTATGATGCAGACACCGATATACTTTACTCTCAATAAAGACATCGCTAAAACCATAGCAATACCAATTCAGCTCCTCTAACGCCGCCAGCAGGGGCAAGAAACCCAGAGCGAAGCGGCGGTTTTTGTGCCCCTCTGGCTGGCATTATTAGTGCAAGAGATTGACGTATTCATAAATAACCAGCTTTCCATCTTTTAGTTTCTTATAAGAATACTGAGCTCCTTTATAAGAGAAAACATTCAAAGCAAGCCGATAAAAGAGACCGAGACACACAACGGTACGCTCGTAATTTTTCCTAACTCTGGCTTCATCTTGTTTTAACAATTTAGGATGTGCAGAAGAGTTTCTTAGCTTTTCCCAGCACTTCAGCTGCAGAGCTTCAATTATGTTTCTTTCTGATAGATAGTGAAGAGCTTTTTTGGCATGAGTATTTCCCCATTTGCCTACGAAAATTTGAATAGTTTCAAGATGTTCACTTGAAACTCCATCAATGGAAGAAACTATACTTTTTATCCGTTCTTTTTCTTTTTCGAAGCTTTCGTCTCTTGCTAAGCTGTCTATAACTGGTATAAAGATGTCGTTCAGAATGCCTTCAACAGCCATAGATATGGTAAGCATTGGAACACTAAATTCTGGAGACAAAAACGAGTGCCAAACACGAGTCCATTGAGAGTATATACTTTCAAAGTAATTTGGATTCTTTTTAGAAACCTCCAAAATATTTTTGAGCAACTCGTAATGAAAATGAGATAAACTCTTATTGTTCTCATCATAAACCAGATCTGAAATGGGAGAAGGTATACTCTTTCTTACCTTCTTTATATCAATGCTATTTATAATGGTTTTGCAGCCAGATGAATCACCATAATATTCAAAATATGGCTGTATGAATAAGCCTGAAGAAAAGCCCAAATAAAAAATTAACACGTCTCTTAGGTCGGGCAGGTTTAGGCCTTCTCCCTTTGCATAAACTTCCGTAAAGTTATCATGATTTATAAGATTTATTTCAAAACCTTCATGTTCTATTACAGCTTGATTCCACGCAAGGGATTTAGTTCCAAGTGATGATTCCGTCGTGTTTGACTTATTGAATGGTATTCTGACCTTTTCATTAAACTCCAAATGTAAATATGCATTATGAGATGTTACAGGGTCGTAATCCTCGAAAATTTCTATCTTACTAAGGCCTAAGCGGTACAGCTTAGGGTCTTCTTTAAGCATTTGTTGAAAGCTGGCTTCAATTCTTAACCCGCTGGAGGAAATTACAGCCCCATTAATCGTAGTTGCTCTCATTTCAACACATTGATTTTTATCAAGCGAATCTTCTGGGACTGGCGACTTGAAATCTATCCTTTTATTAGATTCAAGGCATATGAAATCTAAATACAGTCCGCCACTATCATTGCTCTTTATCGTTCCATAACCCTTTAATTCATACCCATCGTTTAACTTCGGCTGTGAAATAACTATTTCATGACAGTGCCATTCAAGAAGACACTCTCTGACCGTTTTTCTATCTTCTTCTCTAAATATCATGGGATTCACTTTTGTGTTAAGATCACAAACCGTGGTGATAGATGGAAATTTTCCATCTATTGTGATATTAAAGGGGTAAACATGGAAAATAATGGGCTGAAATTTCCATGTTTGCGCTTTGATATGCAATAACATGGAAACAATCCAAAAAAAACATAAATTTAAAACATACCTAAAATGAAAACTGAACCGACAGATA
>VMSV01000218.1 GCA_013791935.1 Desulfobacteraceae bacterium
CATGACGCAGGCAATGCCTGTCACAATCATGACCACCCCACCCTTTCCCAGATCCCGATATAAACTCACGAGGTCATCGGTAACTTCTCCGTGTGGGGTTGCCCCATTTTCATAGGTGGCGGATCGGATCAAGCGGTTTTTCATCTCAAGATGCCCGATTTTTGCCGGTGTGAATGTCATTGAATGATTCATAATGGCTCACCTTTCTTTGGTTGTTTTTTTGATTCGGGGATGTTTATGATTAAACGATAACCGAACAATAATCAATGAAAGATCGGATCTATCCCCATGGTGTTTCGGAGACGAGAAAGGCTTTGCTTAAAATCAAAAAGGGCTATCCTTTCGGATAGCCCTTTGTCTCGTGGTATTGGGGGATACCACGTTATACGGGGAGCAATAAAATGCTAGAACCCTTCCAAATCATCCTCATCAAACGGGATCACCTGTTGGGGTGTAATGACCCGGGAGGGCACAGCATTTCGGGGAACCATGGTCTTTTCAAAATGTTTATGTTGATTGGCCGGTTTCATTACACCTTTTTTAGCAAAACCCGCCAAAGGATTTTTCTTTGCAGAAACAGCCTTTTTCCCATGCACAAGGGCAATGAGAACATCCACTGTTTCTTTTAATTGTTCCGCCTGGGCATTCATTTCTTCTGAAGCACCGGCCGATTCTTCGGCACTGGCTGAATTTTCCTGAACCACCTTGTCCATTTCAGCCACAGCATGGTTAATCTGTTCGATGCCATCTGCTTGGTCCTTGCTTGCTGCGGCGATTTCTTCGATCAGTGCACCGACTTTGGCGGCCAATTCCATATTTTCCTTAAATACTACCCGGGTTGAATGAGTTAAAGCATTGCCGTCTTTGACGTTTTTAAGGGTATTTTCAATAAGGGCGGATGTATTTTTAGCGGCTTCAGCCGCCCGCATGGCGAGATTTCTCACTTCATCGGCCACAACGGCAAAACCCGCACCGGCTTCTCCGGCCCTTGCCGCTTCCACGGCTGCATTCAATGCCAGCAAGTTGGTCTGAAAGGCTATTTCATCAATGGTCTTGATAATTTTTTTGGTTTCCTCACTGGACTTGGCAATCTCATCCGTGGCCATGCTCAATTCACCGATGTGTTTGTTCACCTTATCCACAATGATTTTTGTATCCTCTGTAAGATGTTTGGCCTGGCCAGCGTTGTTCGCATTCTGCTTTGTCATGGAAGCCATTTCTTCCAGAGATGAAGATGTTTCTTCCATGGACGCCGCCTGCTGGGATGATCCTGCGGCCAAGGATTGACTTGCGGATGAAACCTGTTCGGAAGCCGATGCCAGTTCCGCAGAGGCCCTGGAAAGGTTTTCAATCGCTGACTTTAATGGCCCTGTAACCCCCCTGGCAATAGACCCCATCAGCAAAATCCCGAAGAGAATCCCCACGCCAATAAATAGGGTCAATGTGATGATGGTCTTTTGATAAATGCCGGCCGCCCCTTGACTCATATCTTCTGCGATTTTGAGGTTGATCTCGGTTAACTGGTCCAGATAATTCCGCATGGTTTCAAATTTTTCTTTAGCAATGCCCAGGGTTAGATCAAGGGATGCTCTTCGCCCTTCTCTGGAATCTTCCATCCGCCCGTCAACCACTTTCCTGGACAACACTTTCCATTCTTCACGGGCTTTGTCATATTGTGGAATAATGGCATTTTCTTCTTCAGACCGTGTTAAGGCTTTAAACTTATTCCACCTTTCATCAGACTGTTTTAAATTTTCCTCATAATCCGAAACCAGGCTTTTGAATATGTCGGACTGGGTGTTGGCAAAGATCATGGAGCGCTCCGCCACCAGCAACTGCTGAATATCCCGATCCGTCTGAAGAAGATAATCAATGCTGGGCATTCTCAGAGAAAAAATATCATTCAGATTTTTATTAATTTCTCTTACGCTGTTATAGCCTTCAAATCCGATGACGGCGATAAACAGGATCATCAAGGAAAATCCAACGACTATTTTAATGCTGATTTTTAGGTTCTTAAGCCATGACAACATTGGTTTGGCCTCCTGGTTGAAAGATAACATTCAAACGGTTTCCCCTTCATCTTATTCTATTTTATCAATATCCATACTTACCGTAACCGCACCGATCACCTGGTCCCCGTCTTTCACCGGCACGGAAACTTTCACAACATACACCTGGGTGCTATCATCAAATTCAACATCGCTGATGTGAATGCCCCCCTGACCGCCCTTGTAGGATTCCGTGAATTTCGCCTCATCACCCTGCCAGTAGTCTGAGGTTTTATCCGTCATGGCTACATTGGCCCCCTGGTTGTCCATGACAAATATTTCGGCATAATATGCTGTACTTTTCTGAATAGTTTGTAACTGCTTGCCGCATTCAGAGTCCATCAAGGCTTTCATAAAATCATCCACACCGGCAGTGGCCATCCATTTTTTGTCCAACTCCTGGATTTGCAGCATGGTTTTGTTTTTGGCATTTTCTGCTTTTACCGCCTCCACGATCACCGGATCTACCCCGATTTTAACAATCTCCGTGTTGGCCAAATCAATCACCTTCCCAGGGGCCTTTTCGGAAGCATGAATCGGGGCTGAAATCATTAAGACCGCCGCACATAAAATGGCCAATACAATTGTTTTTTCCATAACAAGCTCCTGTTGTAATTGTCTTTTTCTTTAAATCTGAAGACAATCTTTCACCGCAAAAAGGTTAGGCGGCTTTCTCCAAATGCATGACATCGTTAGCCGTAAGGACCTTATCGATATCCAGAAGGATTTTAACCCCACCGTTAATCTTTGCCATTCCAAGAATAAAATCGATGTTCAACCGTGTTCCGAATTGAGGCGCATCTTCTATATCCTCACTTTTTATATTTAACACTTCCGAAACAGCGTCCACAACCAGGCCGATTACGATTGTGCCGTTTGCACCTTCCATTTCAACAACGATAATGCAGGTGCGCTCCGTATACTCTGTGGCCTTGATTCCGAATCTGAGCCGAAGGTCGATAATCGGGATGACTTTTCCGCGCAAATTGATGACGCCTTTGACAAAATCCGGCGTGCCGGGAATGGTTGTCACAGGAATCATGCCGATAATTTCCTTGATCTTCAAAATGCCGATACCGTATTCTTCTTTGGCAAGCGAAAAGGTTAGATATTTGCCTTCTCTTCCGGCAGTTCTTTTTACGACCTGATCCATGATTCCTATTTCCTCCATTTTACGCCTCCATTCTTCGTGGTTTGTTATGTGGCAAATTCCGAACTCTTTCAATTTCCCAGACCAATTCATCCATGGAGAAAGGTTTTTCAATAAAACCGCTTCTCGGGTGGTCCAAAACTTCTATAAATTCTTCTTTTTTCCCATAGGCCGTCATTATAATCACGGCCAGATCCTTATATTGAGCTTTCACTTTTTTCAGCAACTGCAGCCCGCTCATTCCGGGCATGCAATAATCGGTTATCACTACTTCATACCCGTCCCCGTTCTCAGCAAGTTGTTGCAAGGCTTCTTTGCTGTTTCGAGCAGTATTCACTTCATACCGCCTGCTTCTTAAGCCCAGCTTCATGGTTCTGAGTTGTTCAATCTCATCATCAACGATCAATATTCTGGTAGTTTTTAAAACGTTCATTTATATTCTCCTGCCTTTTTTCTGAGGTGAAGATTCTCCCGGCAGAGTTTTTCCGGTTTGAAACATCTTTTGCGGATACTTCACTGCCATATCCGTGCCAGACCGGATTAACGACTACAACACTCTGGTTTATTTTGGTTTTATTGTTATTCAGAAGGAGGAACCGATGCCCTGAAGGGGTGTGTTCTTTTGTAACGATTTTAGAACGAAATTTACACGGACGTAGAAAGGATATTGCATTTCGAGCGATGGTCGATTGGGGTCAATGTTATGAATTTTTACACCCCATTCTCATCACTCATTCCTCATTACCCTTTATATCCAGATTCCGGGCAAGGGTTTGACGGGTAATGCCCAGCAGCTTTGCGGCCATGGATTGATTCTGACGAGTGCGTTTCATGGCTTCAGCAATCAGAACTCGAACGGCCTGCTTCAACGTTGGCAAGGGACCGGAGATTTGCAATGAAGATGACGCGTTGAAAGGGTCAAGGATCCTACCTTGCTTGATAAACGAACCTTGATTTTCCTTCATGTGTTCTTGAAATCTTCCGGTGGAAAGCATTTTGGTTTTATGGGTGCTTAAGGCATCGTAAACCATGGTGCGAAGCTCCCGGACATTTCCGGGAAAAGCATAATTACTTAAAAGCGTGATCAGTTCAACCGGGTATGCGGGAGGTGATTTTTCAAGACGGTTTGCGGCTTCCCCAAGAAAATGATCCAGCAGCAGGGAAAGATCCTCCAGCCTTTCGCGCAGGGGAGGCAAGTGAATATGATGGGCCCGAAGTCTGTAATAAAGGTCTTTCCTGAATTTTCCGGATCGCTGTAGGTCATTTAAGTCGAGATTGGTGCTTACAATGATTCTCACATTCGAGGTTTTGGCAAGATCGGAGCCTATGGAAAAGTATTCACTCTCCTGAACCAGCCTTAAAAGCTTGACCTGGGACTCCAGGCTCAGATCCCCGATTTCATCCAGCAAAAGGGTTCCTTTTGATGCCTTTTCCACCAATCCTTTACGGGCCTGATCCGCTCCGGTATAGGCACCTTTGACATGACCGAAAAGGGTGTCTGCAAAAACGTTATCATCAATACCCGCAGCATTCACACAAACAAATTCTCCGGTTCGCCCGCTGAGGGCGTGAATGGCTCGTGCCATCAACTCCTTCCCTACCCCTGTTTCTCCGGTGATGAGCACCGGCTGTGGGCTTACGGCAATGGATTCGGTATATTGAAACAAAGACAGCATGGTCTTGTTGTTCGTGACCATCTCATGAAACGCTTCAGGACGAGCGAGTTTGCCTTCGAGTATTTTTTCTTTAAGCAGTTGATTTTGATTTTGAAGTTCATGGATTTCAACCACTTTTTTCACGCCAGATACCAGGCGACTTTTTTCCACAGGTTTTACCATGTAATCCACGGCCCCAAGTTTCATGCACCTTACAGCCGTATCCACTTCATTGTCTCCGGTAATGACAATGACGGAAATATCCGGATATTCGCCGAGTATTTGTTGAAGGAGTTTTTCTCCGGAAATATGGGGCATACTAAGATCGAGCAAAACCGCACACACATTTTTATCTTCAAGCATCGCCATGACCTGCCTTGCATCCTGGCATTTGAGAACGTTGTTGATTCCACCTGTTTTCAGGGTCAGTTCAAAACTTTTTAAAATATCCGCTTCATCATCAACTATCAAAATCGCAATTTGCGGAAAGGTCGGCAATGGCATTTGAGAATCCTCCGGATCCAGATGTTTTTATTTTAAAATATCGTCCACTTTTTGAAGTAATTCCGAAATTTCAAAAGGTTTCGCCAAGACATGACCAAACCCAAGTTCGGCAGCCTCCTTAACTTTCCGGGATCCCGGATAGCCTGTGATAATCACAACTTTTATACCGGTCAATTCCGGACTGGTTCTGATAAGCCTGCAGATTTCCACCCCGTTCATATCCGGCATCTGCATGTCCAGGATCACCAGATCGGGCTTTTCAATGCCCAATTTCACCGAGGCTTCGGTACCGGTTGAAACCTTTTGAATGGAATAGTCCCCGGTTCTGGAAAGAATCTTATAGATCATCTCCCGCGTGCTTCTGTCATCATCCACCACGAGAATCTTTTTCAAATTTCCCTTTTCCCTGGTGGGTAGATGAACCTCAAAAACGCTTTGCCCCGGCCAACTGGAAACTTGTATCTTCCCGTTGTGCTCCTTGATAATATTTGAAGACACGGCAAGACCAAGGCCGGTTCCGCCCATGTCCCGCTTGGTGGTGAAAAAAGGGTCCATG
>VMSV01000146.1 GCA_013791935.1 Desulfobacteraceae bacterium
AAATTCGGGGCAACCGGCAATTTGTGTTTGCTGTCTGTGGTCGCTTTAAATTTCCTTTTCTGCTTCGCTGAAACACCGGCCAGCTTCATCAGTGTCCCAGCTTTAAATCGACCGCATGAGCTGCCATGGGCTTCAATTTCTACCGCAATTCTCCGCGCGCCATAGGTGCCTTTTGATTTTTTATGCGCCTCACAGACAATGGGAATCAGGCTTTCATTCTCTTTCTGCCTTGAGGATTTACGGTATTTTCTCCATGCGTAATATCCACTTCTGGATACTTGAATGACCACACATATCAGAGCTATTGGATAGGCCTTCTTCTCAGCATCAACAAAATGATACTTCAGCTCATTTCTTTCGCAAAGAAGGCCGCTGCCTTTTTTAATATTTCACGCTCCATTTTCAAGCGCTTATTCTCTTTCCGAAGTTGATTCAGCTCGGATTGAATGGCTGTTCCACTCTGAACCGCCGGAGAACCTTCTCCACCTCCTTCGATCTCACGCTTCCATCTACCCAACAGGTTTTCATTAACTCCAAGGTTCCGGGCGGCCTCGGTAATTGCATACCCTTGTTCTGTGACCAACTTTACCGCCTCATCTTTAAATTCCTGCGTGTATTTCCTTCTTTTCTTTTTCATTGAACACCTCCTCGTGGATCTTTATTCCACTCTTAATAAAGTGTCCATTAAAACAATACCACCTCAAATGCGAATGGCGTTATAATTTCTGTCATATTTTTTTATCTGGATATTTAAGGTTTTTTCCTGTAAAATTGCCGAACATGCTAATAATGATTTCAATTTATTGTCGATTTTCAAATTGATAAATCCATTTTCTTCTCTTCCTGTTCATCAACTTTGATTTAGAAGCATTCTTGAATTTTACAGTTATTTTCCAGGTCCTATTGGTTCTATTATTTTCTCCTATGGAAAAACAAAAAACCAAACATGTTCATCTTATGACCCAGCGGTCCATCACACGGGATATTACTTTTGTAATTGTTACGATCGTGGTTTTTGTTTCCATTCTATCGTTGGTCATCAATCTGTTGATTGTCACTCGGGAAAATGAAAGACAATTAACCCAAAAAAGCAATGAATATCTCTCCTTTTTAAATGAAAGTCTTGAAATCCCCTTATGGAGTTATGACATAGAGACGGTTAAAAAACTGGGGGAAATGATGATGTCCAATGATCTTGTTTCTTCCATTAAAATTCATGACCCGGCCGGGATCATTAACTTTGAAGACAGGAAAGAAGATGAAACAGAATTGGTTTTAAAAACCGTAAACATCCAATATCAGGGCAATATGGTCGGATCATTGGAACTGGGACTTACAAAAAGACTTTATCAAAAACAGCTCAAGCATATCATTATTACAGCCCTTTATACGATATTAATTTTGATCGCAGTCCTGTATGCCATTGTTATGCTTTCCGCCAGACGATTCATCAGAAAACCACTGGATGAATTTGCCTTAAAGCTTGCGGCCATTGCCAAAGGGGATTACCAAAATTATCCCCGGGCCACTCCACAGGTTGAGCTGGAAGGCATCATGGGCAATTTTAACCAAATGGCCTCCAAGATTCAAAGCCGTGAGGAATCTTTGATAGATACCAACAGGGCAATGAGAAATGAAATTGTGGAAAGGGAAAAAGCTGAAACCCTTCTGCGCGAAAGCGAGCAAAGGTATCGCTCTCTGCATGACAATATTCCTCTCGGGGTTTTTCGAAGCGAACCCGGTGGAACCATAACAAGCCTGAATCCGGCCATGTATTCCATATTGAACATTCCTGAGGATGCTGACCTACAATCCCTTAGCACAGATAATTTTTACATCAGTACCCAAGACCGGCAACGACCGTTAAATGAATTACAAAAAGGTTGGTCAGTAAAAGGTTTTCAGTGCCAGCTTAAAGATGCTGATGGCAAACTCCTATGGGTATCAATTTCCACCAATCCCATCTTGGATGAAAAGGGAAATTTACAATATATGGACGGCATTATGGAAGATATCACCCAACGCAAACAGATGGAAGAAGATAAGAACAAGCTTCAGAATCAACTGCTCCAGTTGCAGAAAATGGAAGCCATCGGAACTCTGGCCGGAGGCATTGCCCACGACTTTAACAATATTCTTGGAGGTATTATCGGCTATTCGGAATTGGCCCTCGCTCAACTGGAAAACAGAGAGCCCGGGGACGAAGAAATTCCGGCCAGCTTGGATGAATACCTCGGGTACATTTATGAAGCCGGCAACCGGGCTCGTGACCTGGTTAAACAGATTCTTAACTTCAGCCGCCAGGGCACCAGCACGAAAGTGTCCATGAACTTGAAGTCCCTGGCGAACGAATGTATCAAACTGCTTACAGCCGTTCTTCCCAAAACCATAACAGTTGAAGCCTTCATGGAGGCGGAAAAAAACACCCTGCTGGCAGACCCCTCCCAAATTCACCAGGTGATCATGAATCTAGGGACCAATGCCTACCAAATCATGCGGGAAAAAGGAGGGTGCCTTACCTTTAAAATTGAAAATGTTCAGCTTTCACAACCCCGCAGCTTTTCAGGCATTACGATCATGCCGGGCAATTATGTTAAGCTATCTGTCAAAGATACCGGGACAGGGATTCCGTTTCACCTGCAGGAGCGTATTTTTGACCCTTATTTTACTACCAAGGCAGTGAATGAGGGCACCGGTCTGGGACTATCCGTTTCCCTTGGCATTATAAAAAGCCACGGGGGGTTGCTGGAGCTGACGGACACTTCTGAAAACGGAACGACATTTTCAGTATTCCTGCCGGTTTCAGATGAGCGACTGCCGGAGTCTGAAAAAGAAGAAAAGCTGGTGCCCATTGGCAACAAGGAACATGTTCTGGTGGTGGATGATGAGCCTTTCTTCCTTGACGTCATGAGCCAGATGCTGAAGTCTCTATCCTACCGGGTAACCACCTTTCAAGACAGTGTCCTGGCTTTGGAAGCCATACGTCTGGAACCCCGGGTGTTTGATCTTCTGATATCCGACCAGACCATGCCGGGGATGACCGGTGTGCAACTTGCTGGAGAAGCAAAAAAAATCAATCCCGGACTACCTATAATCCTTTGCAGCGGATACAGCGAAACGGTTTCAAAGGACACAGCCACCAATCTTGGTATCACCAAATTTTTATTCAAACCCATCAACCAGCGTGAATTGGCAAACGCCGTCAGAATAGTGCTGGATCATCGGGAATGAGATGGCTGCCATCATAAAGGGTTTTAGATATGCAAACCGTTATTAGAATACTGATGATACTGGCTTGTTTTTATATCGAAACGGCCTTTTCATCTCTATATGCCCAAGAAACAGTCTCAATTGCGGTTCACAATTATCCCCCTTTTTACAATGAAGAGGCAACAGGATTAATGACTGAAGTGTATGATGCGGCATTCGATCGTGTTGGCATTAAGGCCTCTATTACAACCTATCCGATAAAAAGGGGGATATCATATCTTTTCGAAAACAAGGTGGACGCCTTTTCGCCAGGCCACATTTTTTTCTCCGAGGATTTGAAGAAAAAGGCTGAATGGGAAAATTCTTTTGTTGTGGTGCTGGTGATGACCTATTACAAGCCAAAACTGCAAAAGAAACTTGTTTTTAGATCTTTATCAGAGTTAAAAGGCTATCGCATCGCCATTCTTGTAAACTCTCCTTATTTTGAGGAATACAAGAAATATAACTTAACGGTATTTCCCGTACAAACACCCCAACAAATGATGCGGATGCTGAAAGCCGGTCACGTGGATCTTTCTGTGAACGCACTTCTCTCAGGTCTTCTGGTGATCAAAAAGGAGTTTCCCGATGAGTGGGAAAATTTCGACTATTTTGCATGGGATCTTCTGCCATGCTCTTTGGCTATTAATAAAGAAAACCCAACTGGTCTAAAACGATTGGAACAATTTCGAATGGGCTTTGAACAGATTAAAAAGGATGGGACCTATATTCGTATTTTAGAAAAATACTGGGGGAAAAATAATATTCCCAAAGGTGCGCTTTTGCCGGGGTTGGTGCCTTTTGGAATCGATCATGTTGATTTTGAATCCTTTTATAAACCACAGAGAAATGAGTGGGGAAGGATAATAGAATAACTTTTATCTGTATCACGCTGATCCAAGGCTTTTACTGCTGCCTGAATTTCCGCATTCATGGAAGATAAAAGGTATTGGAATCTTATTTGTAGAAGCAGTTTACCATTAAATAATAGGGAGGGTAAGCCATGACTGGAGAATTTGGGTATGCAGGAAATATTCTGAGGGTGAATTTATCATCTCGTAAAATTTCATCTGTTCCCACCCTGGAGTATGCCAAGCGGTTTTTGGGGGGTCGAGGCATTGCTGCCAGAATATACTGGGATGAAGTTGCCCCGGAAATCAAAGCCTTCGATCCTGAAAACAGATTGATGTTCATGACCGGGCCGCTGGCGGGCGTTTCTCCGGGTGTTGCCGGAATTCGGTGGCTGGTATGCGGCAAGTCCCCGGCGACGAAACCGGAGCAATTCTCCTATTCCAATCTTGGCGGAAGTTGGGGCACGGAGTTAAAACGCGCTGGCTTTGATGGCGTTATCGTAACCGGAGCCTCAGAAACGCCCGTCTATATTTCCGTGAATAACGGAAAAGCAGAGATAAAAGATGCTTCAGCGCTCTGGGGCAAGAGTACCCGTGAGACCATGGGCACCTTGAAAGAACAGCTGGGTTGCCCGACCAAAGTGGTTACCATTGGCCCGGCTGGAGAAAACAAAGTTGCCATGGCCACTCTCCTGGCGGACAACGATGCTTCGGGCAGTGGTGGTTTTGGGGCGGTGATGGGCTCCAAAAAGCTCAAGGCGATCGTGGTTAGAGGAAGCGGGAAAGTGGAAACGGCCTTTCCTGATCGGCTTGCAGAACTGAATAAAGAAATCCGAGGGCTGAAGAAGACTTCTCCGGCGGCGTCGGTGTGGGGTGGCGGGGCGACTCCGGATAAAAAGAGGCGAGACATGTGCCGGGGTTGCAGCCTGGGCTGCGGGCGATTTGTGTATGAGGACAGCGACGGAAGGGAAGGGAAATTCATCTGCGGGCAGGTGGGTTTCTACCAGGGAAGGGCGCAAAAGTATTACGGCGACAAAGACTGGAAAGAGGTGCCATTTCATGCGGCCATGATGGCCAATGATTATGGCGTGGATGTTTTTGCCCTGGGGACCCTGATGATGTGGTTGTCCAGGTGCCACAAGGGAGGCATATTGACAGACGAGGGTACCGGCATTCCATTTTCGAAAATGGGAAGCATTGAATTTTTGGAAACCCTTATCCGAAAGATGTCGCATAGAGAAGGGTTTGGAGATGTGTTGGCCGATGGAACCCTGCGGGCAGCTGAAAAAGTGGGGAAGCAATCCGATAAACTGATTACCGATTATATCTCAAAAGATGAGCAAGGGGTTGCCTATGACCCGAGATATTATATTACCACCGGGCTGTTGTACGCCATGGAGCCGAGAATGCCCATCCAGCAATTACACGAAATCTCCAGGCTGATTCTGGGTTGGGTTTTATGGGTAAACAAAGCCAAGGGAGCTTTCATTTCCACGGATGTGCTTCGGGCCACAGCAAAGCGTTTCTGGGGCACTGAACTGGCTGTTGATTTGTCCACCTATGAGGGCAAGGCCCAAACCGCGGCCCGAATTCAGGACAGGCGTTATGTCCATGAATCCCTGAGTCTTTGCGATTGGGCGTGGCCCATTCTCACCGTTGAGTTTTCAGAAGATCATGTGGGTGATCCAAGTCTGGAAAGTAAAGTCTTCTCAGCCGTTGTTGGAAAAGAAATCAGTGAAGAAGAGCTTTACCATATTGGCGAACGCATTGTGAACCAACAGAGAGCTATACTGGCCAGAGAGGCCAAGGGCAGCGACACCTTACCGGAATTCCACTTCACCATGCCATTAAGAAATGACATGACCAATCCCCGGGGGATCGCACCAGGGGAAAACGGGGAAATCATCAACAGGAAAAATGCAACCCTGGATAAGACAAAATTCGAGGAGATGAAAAAAGAGTTCTACGGTCTTCGGGGATGGGATCAGGAAAGCGGTCTTCAGACCAAAGCTAAGCTGGAAGCATTGGATCTTAAGGATGTGGCCGAAGCATTGGAACGCCAAGGGCTGGTTGTTTGAACAAAGCCAAACCCGGGCACTTTTCATAAAAATTAAAACATAGGGAACATGTGGGTACGCCCTTCGCATGTACATATTTACGGGGTACCAAAGGTGTGTTATTGAAAATCCCTGCCAAGACAAGCGAGAATAGACGCACCCGGAGCAGTGCATCATGTTATTGCCAGAGGAATCGAGCGAACCGCCATCTTTCGGGATGATCAGGATCGCGAGGTATTCTTGAAACGCCTTGGAGAAATAATCACCGAAACACACACGCGGTGTTTTGCCCGGGCTCTCATGGGAAACCATTTTCATCTGCTGTTAAAAACCGGTAATATTCCTATTGCATCGATCATGCGCAGGTTGCTGACCGGCTATGCCATTTACTTCAACCGCAGGCAGCATCGAAGCGGCCATCTGTTTCAAAATCGCTACAAATCCATTCTCTGCCCATCATCTGCCAGGAAGATACCTCTCTTCAGGAACTGGTCCGGTACATCCATTTAAACCCCCTCCGAGGAAAGATTGTGCAGGATATGAAGGCGCTGGACGGATACCCATATCGTGGATTTTAATGGGCAAGGTGGAAATGAAGTGGCAGGAAAAGAATCCGACCTGTTTCACGGAAGTAACTAAATTATTTTTTTTCGGCCCCGGAAAAGCTTTTTTTTGGTCCTGAAACACTTTTTGCAATTTCAAAGTTCTACGGCTATTTATACACATCCCCTCTTGGGCCGATGTAATCGACGTAAACGATGCCCTCTTTTTGATCAAACCAATAGATAGTCCGCAGATTGCCTGATCTGATGCGGTTATAACCGGCCCATTCTCCGAGCATGCGTTTTGTATTCGGGTGGTCTAACGGATTTTTCTCCAACTCCTATAGAATGGTCTTAATTCGTTGTTTTGTCGCTTTGGGAAGGCGCTGAAGATAATTTACAGCGTGGCGGTGGACAATGACTTTGCTCATCAGATTAAGGATAGATCAACATAGGTTGCTTTATTTCCGCTTTCCCGGTCTCTCCGAGCCCTCTGTAGTTGTTTGATGGCCTCCTTGTCCAGATCCAGCCCCAACAGTTCCTCTATCTTTTTATAGTCCTTCAGCGCGATAACGACTTCTTTCGCGTTTCCATTTTTATCTACAATGTATCTTTTATTGATATTCATTTTGCAAGCCCCTTATTTTTTTATTTGCATTTTACGCCTAAACCTATTTTCAATCAAGTAGATATTGAACCATAGGGACATTCTATACTCCTTATGTCAATCAAAAAATGGTAATTTTTAATCATAATATATTCAGTTATTTATAATTTTGCCCGAATTTAGGGCGCAACTATAGTGCTGTATTTTGGGGTTTCGGCTTTTCTCTCCTTCGGCGA
>VMSV01000077.1 GCA_013791935.1 Desulfobacteraceae bacterium
AGAAATTGAAGCCCATGGCAGCTCATGCGGTCGATTTAAAGCTGGGACACTGATGAAGCTGGCCGGTGTTTCAGCGAAGCAGAAAAGGAAATTTAAAGCGACCACAGACAGCAAACACAAATTGCCGGTTGCCCCGAATTTGCTGAACCGACAGTTTGAAGTTGAAGAACCGGACAAGGTGGATGTATCTGATATCACATATGTCTGGACCCATGAAGGCTGGTTGTATCTTGCCGTTATTATAGATCTTTTTTCTCGCCAGGTTGTAGGGTGGTCTCTGGATAGCCGGATGTCCAGAAATCTGATTATGAATGCATTGCGCATGGCTATCTGGCGACGACAGCCTTTTCCTGGCCTTATGTTGCACTCAGACAGGGGCAGCCAGTATTGCAGCAACGAATTTCAGAAGATGCTGAAAAGCAATAGGATGATCAGTAGTATGAGCCGAAAAGGCAATTGTTGGGATAATGCAGTTTCAGAAAGCTTTTTCGGTAGCTTGAAAACAGAGAGGGTCTTTTTTTCAAATTATATGACCAGAGAAGCAGCAAAAAGAGACATCGTTGATTACATTGAAATGTTTTATAACAGCAACAGGCGACATTCTTATTTGGGATACCTGAGTCCAAAAGGATTTGAAGAATCGTGGATTCTGAAAAAAGCCGCTTAACAAAAGTGTCCATTTTAACTTGACCAGGTCACCGCCTTCCGCTGCGCTCCAAGCGTCGGCTGAGATTTACGTTATGGAGTGGATTTTCAGAATTATTACTTGTGGTATTTTTTCAAATCACGGTAGAAGTTTTCGTGGGAACCGAACGTGTACAAATACAAAGTGGAATCAACCACTTCGTAGGCTAATAACACTTGTTGGTTTAATGATTTGAATTTATATACTTGAACTCCCTGTAAATCTCCTACTTTTATATCGCCAAATGTAGGATCTTGAAAAATCGACTTTACAGCTTCATCCAGGTTATTTATTTGCTTTTTATGGAGTTTTTTCTTTTGTTTTGCAAAAATAGGGGATTGAATTATTTCTTTGATTCCAGTCATTCCCCCTCTCCAAATACGTACGGAGTGCCTTGACCGGATTTAATTTGTTCTCTTCCTACTAATATTTCTTGTAGGAATGGTAGTGGAAGATCGGGGTTTTCTTCAATCATTTGCCCTATTTTTGCCCAGTATTCAATTTGCCCTGAAATTGATCTTTTAAACACCTTTGATTGAATTTTTGCTTTTGCAAATAAATCATCAGATACTTTAACTGCAGTTGCCATATAGTCTCCTTTGTTAAATTCAGGTTTTATTTTAACACCAGAGGTTTCTATATGCAACTATGTATTTTATGGGTTTAACTATGAGATCTTAATTCCATCACCTCCTCAACCATTACGTTTCCGGCAGGGCCTGAATACGCGTCTGACGTTCACTCCCGGGGCAATGAACTTGGGATACCTCGTTGAAACCAAACTTTTTAACAATGGATAACCCTCAAACACGGGGTCATTTGAATCGATTCAGGATCTTGCAATCATCCCGCGCATCCTTAATCATCAAGGATCGGTCCAGCCAATCATGGTCAACGTTCTCTTCCAGGCTTTTCTCAATTTGCGCCAGCAGATGTTCTCTCGGCAACTGAGTCAGCGGTTGCTGGATTCCAACGGTCCTGGTGCAGAAAGCACATGCCGAAGGAGGTGTCGACGAGTTGGCATAATCAAGAAGAGCTGCCTGGAAGGTGTCGTTTTCAACGATGGGAATACGGTCGGTCGTTTCCGAAATGCCGGTCAACTTGGCTGCATACATGATTTGAGGGCATTTGTAGAAGTAGCCCCCACGGATGGCATGACATCCCCATACATTGGCATTCTTGCAGGCGGCATACACCCTGTCAATCAAACCTCTGTCCAGGGTCCCTTTCAGGCTGAAGGGGGCACGAAATTGCTCATAAGAGAAGATAGTCAATTTTTCCCCAAGGCATCGGCTTTTTCCTTGGCAAAAAGAATATTCTCCTTGGTTTGATGCACACCGGGATAAAGAGAGACTTCAATCTCATCGATAGCCCGCCAAACCGCCTCCCTGGCCTTGCGGAGGAGGACGGCGTTGGTGACCAAGATAAAATGATCGGTGACAATCAGCTCAAGATGGATCGGAGGAAAAATCAGGCCATTTTCAAGCCTGCTTTTCCCAAGATCTTGCATATCCACAGTGGTTCCTTTCGTTCTCAGCAGCCTGATAACCCTTTAAGAAATGGCTAAAAGAACACTTTGAATAAAGAGGAAACCGGCACCTTAAAAAAGCATAAGGGTCAGGTCTACATTAGGGTGATTTACCCACACCAAGCGAACACCATTACCCTTGGAACTATCTTAAATTTATGTTTTTTTTGATTACTTTCCGTGATATTTCATGTTCAAATGCAAACATAGCAAATGCATTCTCAGATCACAAAAGTAATATACAAGTTTCTGGCCAAGGTGTTATCACCAACGTGCTACCAGATGATAACACCGAAAGCAGGCATCAAAAGTTCATACCTGAATCTTGCATGAAAAATGATCAAATCTCAGCAAAGCCTTATGAGAATCCTATTTACTGAGATTCCCGAAACAAAACTATTTACCTGTTTGGTAAAATGCATGACCGATATTTTAATTTTTTACCCTTCGGGCGCGCCTGTGGCTTCCATCTGCCGGGCGAGTACACCTATTGGCGCTCCAATACCCGCTCCAATTCCTGGCGCGCTTGTTCAAAGGGATCTATGGCAACTTTCTCAACACGGTTTGGATAACCATAGGCGATGATGTAAAAGTACAAGCACTGGACCAATCCAAAAAGCCAGATGCCCAACTCCCATTGCAGCATACTGGAGGGGAGCCACAGGCCCGCCATGGAGATCCCGCCTCCAATTGTAATCAGCTCGGCCAGCACCCCACGCATTGGCTTGTCCTGAAAACAAATGCCGCTTCGAATCCAACTCATGACTCCCAAAAGCAACAGGAAAAAACCGGCGTAGACATCGGGCCAAAGCGCTGCCCCCAGAAGCAAGACCAAAGGAAACAGAATCGACTGGGCCTTGGTGTTGCTCCAGCGGGCCAACAGGAATGAATAGACAGCTGTCAGCGCCCACAAAACAAGCTTGGCAGTTGCGGGCCATCCCAAAACCGGGGTCAGCAACGTTACCAGAGCGGGATAAATGACAAATCCGCATAGAAACGCCAACACCAGCGTGGTTCGAACAGGCCTGTTCATGCGGCACCTCCCGGGGTCAAGGCCTCTTTTCGTTGCAAAAGCTCCAGCTCGATTTCTTCTTCCGTGGGGGATTGAAAATCACCCATGGCGTCAAGTCCCGGAAAGCCTTCATCCATTTGGCGGTTTTTGGCCTGCCGAAAATACGCTTCGGCCTTGATTTTAAATTGATCGTATTGAAGGCGCTGTTGTCCCAGCAAGCCCTCAAGCTGTTGACGTTCTTCGCTCAACAGATCCTGCTGCTGCTTCAAATGGCTGCACGTGGTCTGCACACTTCGCCGTTTACGGATCAACATGCGGGCAATGTCGTTTTTGTTCTTGACAACGGCCAGGTCAAGGTCCTTGGCCAACTTGCCCATCTCTTCTTCACGAAGGCCCAAATCCTGTTCAATCTGTCGGCAGGTCTGCGTCAAATACTCACAACGCGCCTGTTTTTGCTGTAAACTGTTTTCCATTTCCCGAAGATATTGCTTGAGCAGCAATCCCTTGTCTTCGAGTTGGTCCATCACCCCGTGCAAATCGGCTTTCCACAATCGCACCATGCGTGTCATCATACCCATATTCAACCTCCCTTATTTTTTTTGGTCCCGACGAATTTGATAACCATCATATTGCAAAGTCTTGGCCTGCTGCTTTCGTTTTTCAGCCACAGCTGCCGGGGCCCCGGAGAATGTTTCCTTAACACCTTCACGCAATTTCCGAACATCCTCGTTTAAGTTTTTGGCTACGGCAGCGGATCCCACGACAGCATTGAGCTGTTGGTTATGGACTTCATACGCCTGAATTTCCGCTTCAGCCTTATCGCGCTCGCCATTACGTATGGCCTCGGCCACAGTCGTTTTCAGACGGCTAAAATCCTCTTGCAGCACTTGATCAGACCATGTTTTTTCATCCACGCTGGCCACGACTTCTTTAGGATCGGGGACGCAGGCCACGGTCAGTCCCAATGGCGCTATCAGGGTCCTGGCCATCCCCTGGTGCTGATACCTCACCTCAATTTGCTCAAAGGTCATGATGCCTTCATGATCTGCGGAAATGGCAAAGGTAAGAAACAGTTGCCGATCCTGGCCCGAAAGCAGATCACCGGGATGGACCATGGCATAACCCTTGTGATATGAAATCGGATACCCCCCGGCGTGGGTTAGGCGGACACCTTCTTTTAAGGGAATTCGCAGTTCCAGACCGGCAGCCGCCACCTTGCGGGCGGTCTGGAATTCATCTTCAAAGACTCGGGCAAAGGCCCCTGGATTTTCCAAAAAATAGTAACGGCCAGCCCCATGATCCGCCAATGCGGTCATCAACACTTCGTTAAAATCCAGGCCGACTCCCACGCTGCTGATGGAAAAATTATGCTCCACGGCAACGGACGCCATTTGCCCCAGTTCCGTGGGATCAGTGATCCCCTGATTGGCCAACCCGTCTGAAATCAAAATCACTTTACGCTGATGCCCGTCGGCATTGGCTTGCAGCAGGGTGTCGATACCGAGCTGGAGCCCCCCACCCAGATTGGTTCCACCATTGGCACGTACCTGGTTTATTGCAGCGGCCAGTTGCGCGCGGTTGGCTGCATCCATGGTCAACAGGCCGGATACGCTTGTAACGTTATCGGAATAGGTCACCAGGGCCAGGCGGTCCCGGGGCGTAAGGCGTTCCATCAGTTTGATGATGGCCCCGCAGGCATCATTAATCTTTTGGCCGTTCATGGATCCACTGCGGTCCAGAACCACCACCAGGTCCACCGGCTTATTCGGCTGGTCATCCTTCCGGGGCAATGCCGCAGCTGTCAGGCGCACGGCCATGGATACCTTGCCGTCCGATCCCACAAGGACTTTGGATTGCGCAAGGCTTGCCGAAACGCTTACCAAGCCGTCGGTCTTTGTTCCTGCAACGGGCGGCTGTGTCGGTTGAATGGATGCGGATTGTGATCCCACATAGGCCAGGGCCGTGCTGGTAATGATAATTAACCCGATAATCGTCAAAAATCCTTTTCTATAACTTGACATGATAATTTTCCTTTCTTTACTGTTTTGATCTGGTTTGCTATGCCGTTGTTATGGATGTCTCTGATCTTACGCGGACCAATGAAAAAGACAATTCAAAGGATTGCAAAAGGTTAGGGGCTTTTTTTTACATAAGTTTTACTTTGCAGAACACCTCCGATGGTGTAAACTCAGCGCCATAAAGGAGACATCATGAAACAACCCAAAGCGCGCATTCTGATCGTGGAAGACGACCCGGCCATCTTGAACGGGCTGCGCGATGTTCTGGTTTTTAACGGCTTTTCGGCCCACGGGATATCGGACGGTGTGGCGGGTCTTTCGGCCATCTTGAATGAAAGCTTTGATCTGGTCTTGCTGGATGTGATGCTGCCCGGCATGGACGGTTTTTCCATTTGCAAACAGGTCCGGGAGAAAAAGCCGGGCCAATCCATCATGATGATTACCGCCAAAGGGGCTGAAGACGATATCGTCAACGGATTCAAGTCCGGGGCAGACGATTATGTCCCTAAGCCATTTTCCCTGCGGGAACTGATGGTGCGGGTGGAATCCGTGTTGCGGCGCAGCGGCAAGCACCTGGGAGATGAACGGATCACCCGGGGCGACCTGGTGTTTGACGGCCTGAACCTTCAGATGTCCCATATCGGCAAGGTCGAAGAACTTACCCGTCGGGAGATGGACATCATCGTTTATCTTCACCGCCACCAGGACCGCATTGTCCCTAAAAAAGAACTGCTCACCGAAGTATGGCACTATGCGGATGCCGATATCGAAACCCGTACCGTGGACATCCATATGCTTAAGTTGCGAAAAAAGATCACTACCCTTGATAAAAACCTCGTGGTGATCCGGACCGTACGGGGAGAAGGGTATCGCTGGGAGTCACGATCATGAAGCAACTGAAAGTGTTTATCATGATCTTTTGCCTGGCCATATCCATTCCCCTGGCCTACGTCTCCTGGCAGACCTTTGCCGGGCTGGCCCAGGAAGAAAAGGCCCAATTAAGCTATTTTTCCGAGGCGATGTTCGATGAAATGGAAACAGCCCTGGGGGAGCTGATCCGGAATGAAGAGCGCCGCTCGGTGGAAGAATACCAGCATACCCTGGTGGAAGACGGATCCGACCCACGCCTTTCCCCCCTGGCCCAAAAACCTGCCCGACCTTACATCCTGGGCTATTTTCAAAACAACCCGGACGGCTCCTTTCAGACCCCTATGGTGGCGGATCTGCAACAGGTGCCCGAGGATATGCTAAGCGTGGTTGATGAGCTGGCAAAGATCAACCAGGTGTTCAATCAAAAAAAGTTCAGCCTCCCCGCCTCTCCGCCGGAAGTTGATAAAAAACAGTCTCTGCCTGTGATCGTGGTGGAAAATGAAAAATCCAGCATCGGATTGGCTGACCGCTATCTCGCCCGTTCTTCCCAGAAGGATGTCAAAACTTACCTGGGTAAAAAAGAAACCCGAACCGAAGAGATCACGGCCCAACAGGCCCTGAACATGGTTCGTGAAGATCAAAGCCGTCAGGTGCTTCAGCAGGAAGTGGATCGGGCCCATTCATTATCGAATCAGCAAGATGCCTCAACCCAAGGAGCCGGGACCGGGGCATGGAATCCAACCACCCCCCATCCGGCAGAAGCCAAGGGGGAAGAGGGTCTGACAGGTGCTGTCTTGGCCCGGCGTTTTCAAGTGGAAGTGGCCCCCTTTCAATCCGTTTTTATTACTAACCAGCAAGTCTTTATCTTCCGACGTGTTGCCATCAACAACCAAATCTTTCGCCAGGGATTCGTAATCGATGTTCCTGCATTTTTAAATCACCTGGCGGACTTTCAATTCAAAAATCAGCCGCTTTCGGATTTTATGAGTCTGGGCATGCAGATCATGGATCAGGGTAGCAACAACAATGTCATCCAGATCGGACCCTCGTTGAGCAGCCCCCGGTTTTCCACCCAGCGCCGCTTTCCGGCGCCCTTTGACTTGTTCAGCGCAAGCCTCCAGGCCGATGCCATCCCACCCTCTCCGGCCCGCAGACCCCTGAATGTGGCACTGGTTATTTTAGGGACCGTCATGCTCTCAGGGCTTTTGGCCATTTATCAGAGCGCCCGAACCGTGGCGGACATGTCCGAACGACGCTCCCAGTTCGTCTCTTCGGTCACCCACGAGTTGAAAACCCCGCTGACCAATATCCGGATGTATATCGAAATGATCGCCCAGGGCATTGCCGCCACTCCCGAACGTGAGCAGGACTATCTCCAGGTTTTGGATGCGGAAAGTGCCCGTCTGTCCCGCCTGATCAACAACGTCCTGGAACTGGCCAAACTGGAGAAAAAACAACGCAGCTTTCATTACCAGGAAGGGGACTTAACGGATGTTTTTGCGGAAGTAACCCTGATCATGTCCCAGAAGCTCAAACAAGAAGGATTTACTTTAAGCATCCATGCCGAACAGATACACGCCTTTGCCTATGACAAGGAAGTCCTCACTCAGCTCCTGGTCAATCTTATGGAAAACAGCATTAAATTCGGCAAGCATTTGCCCCGGCGGGAGCTCACCATCTCCGCCGGTCCACGTGACGGCCACATTCGCATCGCCCTTTCCGACACCGGCCCGGGCATCCCCCGCCAGGCGCTTAAAAAAGTGTTTGAAGATTTCTACCGTGTGGACAATGAGTTAACCCGCACCGCCGGAGGCACCGGCATCGGCCTGGCCCTGGTTAAAAAGTTCGTCGATGCCATGGGTGGGCAGGTTCAGGCCGCCAATAACAGCGGCCAGGGATGCACCATCGCCTTAGATCTGCCGAGTTAAGGTTCGGTAGCATAAGAATTAGAGCCCTTCATTGTGCTTCTGAATATTTTCACCACTCAAGGCAACCGAAAGAATACAGAAATTAAATTTATGACCTGAAAACTACTTTCGAAAAGGAGATTCAAATGAGCAAACGACTTGAAGGAAAAAGAGCAATAGTTGTCGGTGCCGGCCAGACACCGGGAAATACGTTTGGAAACGGAAGGGCCATTTCCGTGATGTTCGCAAGGGAAGGAGCCAAAGTCATGCTGGTTGACCGGCGATTGGATTCGGCCCAAGAAACAAAGGCCATCATTGATCAAGAAGGGGGCCAGTCCTTTGCCTTTGAAGCGGACATCACCCAAACCGACGCCTGCCGCAAAATTGCCGAAACCTGTGTTGAAATCTACGGAGGCATCGATATTCTGGTGAATGTGGTGGGTGTTGGCGGGGAGAGCACCCGTCGACTGGAAATCTCCGAAGAAGAGTTTGACCGGATTCACGGGATCAATATGAGGGCCATGATGGTGGTCTGCAAGAATGTGCTGCCCATCATGGAAAAGCAGCAAAGCGGATCGGTGGTCAACATCTCTTCGGCAGCCGCGGTCTGTGATACGAATATGCTGGCCTACAAGGTATCCAAAGCCGGCGTGAATGCCTTAACCCATTATCTGGCCATGCGATATGCGAAATTCGGTGTCCGTGCCAATGCGATCATGATGGGATTGCTTGAAACCCCCATGGCAGTGGGAGACGGTTCAGGGCGCCGGGGCGTAAGCCATGAAGAGCTGGTGGCACGGCGAAACAGCCAGGTTCCCTTAAAAGGGGGCATGGGAACCGCATGGGACACAGCCTATGCGGTGACGTTTCTCGTTTCCGATGAGGCCAAGTTTATTACAGGGGCTATTCTGCCGGTGGATGGGGGGCAATGTGCCAAAATTGGCTGAGTTCGGGAGTGAAGCGTGAGGCCGTGAACAAAGGGCGGACACGCTGGTCCGCCCCTACAGAGTTAGAATTTTTTCTCTAACACAGAAATTGGGCAAATTGGCCGTTTCTGGATGGACACTATGTATTCGCACTGGCTCTAATCAACCCGCCCCCGTCAAGCGGAATGACCACGCCGGTCAAATAGGCTCCGGCCCGGGAGGACAGAAAAATGGTCAGGCCCATGGCATCTTCCGGCATACCGATTCTTTTTAATGGAATGGTGGATTCCATGGCTTTCCGGGCGGCTTCATTATCCGTGATAAACGCCATCATTTTACTGGGGAAAGCCCCGGGGGCTATGGCATTGACCGTGATGTGGTCCTTGGCGAACTGGGCAGCCCAGTTCTTGGTCATTTGATGAATCGCCGCCTTGCTCGCACCATAGGCAAAGGCAACACCTCCGGTTCCGAATCCGGCCACAGACCCGATGTTGATAATCCTTGCAGGATTTTCAAAGGTACCGGCTTTTTTCAGCAACGGCATGATTTCACGGGTGACAAAAAACGGCCCTTTCACGTTGATGTTCAGCACCTTGTCCCAGGCTTCATCGGAATATTCTTCAAAAGGTGCGCCCCAGGTGGCCCCGGCATTATTGACCAGAATATCAATCTTGTCTTCCCGGGCTTTGACCGCATCCCCCAGGATTTTCGCTCCTGCTTCGGA
This sequence comes from Desulfobacteraceae bacterium, assembly GCA_013791935.1. Classification (GTDB taxonomy): domain Bacteria; phylum Desulfobacterota; class Desulfobacteria; order Desulfobacterales; family UBA5616; genus VMSV01. Next base: position 9,671 of record VMSV01000077.1, read on the forward strand.
AGACAGGTCCGCAACCACGGGAATGCATTCTCCCTTTTGGGATAGCTCCTTGGCCGCCGCCTCCAGTTGTGAGGCTTTTCTGGCTGAAATATAAACTTTTACACCTGCTTCCACAAAACCCGTGGCGATCATAAATCCAATACCGCGAGAACCGCCAGTTACCACAGCGGTTTTCCCCTGAAGGTTGAAAAGATCTTTCATTGGCTTCTCCTGTCCGTTAAAATGATTTAAGGTTGGTGGAAATAATATTTAGTATCCATCCAGAAACGGCTAATTCGCCCAACTTTTCTCGTTTCTGGATGGACACTATTTATGGATTCTTGCGAAATTGGTTTTAGATTTTATCTCTCCTTCCCGGAGGCGTCGGTGTTGAGCGTATCAGCTGAGTTGATGAGCATTCCACTACTGAAAATCTATACCAATCGTACCGACCCCTGTCAATCCTGAATAAAATCCTGGCTAATCCCATGAGATTATTAAATAAACCTTGCCAATTTCCAAAATTATGGTTTATATTGCATCCCATCTTTTTGTTGGAGCTCATGCAAAGTGTTTCAACCTCTTTTCACTGGAACCGTCCCGTATCTAAAAGGAATTCACGAAAATGGATCCTGCAAAAGACACCCATTTAAAGTCCATCGGCTACATTCTCTGGCTGTTCGGTTTCACCGGGTCCCACCGCTTTTATTATGGCAAGCCCATCACCGGAATCCTCTATTTTTTTACCCTGGGTCTTTTATTCATATGACTTCTGCACTTTGAATAACCAGATCACCATGCTAAACAGCAGAGTGTAAACAAAGCCAGGTTCCCCAGAATATGAATGACAATGGGAACCATGAGATTTTTTTCAAATTCATAGGCCAGGGCAAACACAACTCCCCCGATGATCTGAATAAAAGGCACTCCGGTTTTCAACGCGTGGGCTGAAACAAAAAGCAGGGTGGTGAGGATCAGGGCCGCCATGATCCCCCATCGTCTGAAAAATCCGTAACAGATGCCCCGGAAAAATACTTCCTCGGCCAAAGGCCCCACCACACCCCCCACCACAAAAAACAGAATAAGGCTGTTCAAATCCCCCGGAAGCCGGGATGAAAACCATGTCAGGGGATTTTTTCCGGCAAAAAAAATGGCCCCGCCTGCAAGAGCAGCAGCCACCCCGAAGCCGGCGGACCAGAGCAAACCCCGCTTAAACCCCGACCAAAGGCGATTCGATCCCAAGCCAATGGACGAAACTCCTTTGCCCGGGAAAGCCGCAATCAGGAGGATCAGGCCAATTTCAACAACCCGTGCTCCTCCCACCAGCCACAAGGGATGGGTTCCTGAGAAAACCTGGCCAGCATATCCTGCCAAAAGCTCTGTTACCCCGATGACGGCCAGGGAACCCAGAAAAACTTTCCAATCTATTTTGATTGTATCCATCCAAGATCCCTCAACGCCTTGTAGGCGTACAGCTGCTCATAAACATGGCCGGACTTGGCAAGTTTATCGAAAATCAAGGGGATAAAAACCTTGTTCTTTGTTTTTCCCAAAGCCTCAAAAGCCTTGCACCGTACATTCACCTGGGGATCTTCGGCCAGGCGGGACAGATAATCCCGGGCTTTCCGGTTCCGGCTTTGCCCCAGGGCAGCAGCCAGCCAGTATCGCTCTGGGATAAAGGAGCTTTCCATATGGGCTTCGGAAATGGGGAAGGCCATAATATCCTGTTTCAGCTCAATCACCCGTCGAATGGCAAGGGTCCTTTCCACCTGGTCGTCCGAGAGGAGAAGCCCGGCCACATCCTTTTCTTCCACACCGGTTCTCCCCCCCTGAAGCATGACAAGGATGGCAATTCCGGCGGCCAGGCAGAAGCCTGAAGCCAGGATGGAAGCAAAATACCTGCTCATCAACCTGGAAAACCCATAATGAACACATCCATGCACAAGGATATAAATAGTGATGGGCAATCCGATGAGAAGGGAAAAAAACGTGAAGGCCCTAAAAAAACCAAAGGCATCGGTTTCCCGGGAATAGTCTTTGAGGGTTTTTGACGGATCCGTCAGAAAAGATCGCCGATCGGCCTTCACCACCTCTTTTCCTTGGAAGCTCAGGATGAGGTCATTTTTCCTGGCCGACAGACCGACATCCGCCCTTTTTCCGGCAACGGGAAGACAATCATGCCGAACCAGGATGTTTTCCAGCTTTTGTTCATAGACCCCGTAGGCCATCCTGGAAAAGGTGCAGGTTCTTATGAGTTTCTGATCAAAGGGCTTAAAGGTCTCCGCCGGGTAAAGGGTGTAGCGGTAGTAAAAATCATTGATGGCAATACCCACGGGGTTGGACAAAAGAACATGGTCCCTGAAATGAATAAAAAGCCCTTTGTCCACTTGATGGAATCCCAGAGCTGCCAGAAGGATTAACGGCACGACATGAATCGCAAGATGCCTTGGATCGATGGGCTGCGGATTCTTCTCCATCCGGTGGACAGTGGCGAAAAATACCCCTGGAGGGAGGACAAGAAAATAGGCTGAAGCCATCATCTGAATGCCATGGGAATTAACCAGCCATAAGCAGGCTACCCATAAAACCAGGCCCGGAATTAAATATCCGTGTTTTTGCAAACAAAACCGGCACCAAATCCAGGCATAGGAAAAAGCGGCAAGGGACAGGAAGCTTCCTATTGTCAAGGTGAAAAAGATCCCTCCGAAAAAGGCCGGGGAAAATTGTTCAAGCAGATGAACCGTTTTTGCGTTTGGAACCGAAACATAGCCGGCGGCCATGATCTGACTGGATTTATCAAAGAGATCCAGGTTGGAGAGATACACATGAAGGGTGGCCATGGCCTGGGAAAGAATCAGCCCGAGCACAAGAACCCTGACGGCTAGCAAAAAGCCTTTTTTTTCTGTTGGATCAAAGCTCAAATCCGCTTCCTTTTTCCGGTGATTAAAATTCGATTTCCCTGCGCAATCCGTATTTCTTCATTCGCTTCCAGACCGTTACCCTGCTTACCCCCAACTTTTTGGCCGCTTCAGACTGATTTCCATGGACTTCCTTCAGGATTTTGACGAGTTCCTGCCTCTGGAGTGAATCTTCAACAGGAAGATTCACCTTCACAATCCCGCTGGCTTGCGCGGATTGCACAAGTTTTGGAGGCAGGTGTTTCACGTCAATGGCACCGCTTGAACACAGCACAAAAGCAAATTCAATGGCATTTCTCAACTCCCGTATATTCCCCGGCCAAGCATATGAAATCAGCCGGTCCATGGCCTCTGGAGTCAACCCCAGAATTTTCTTGGCGGTTTTTACGGCATTGTGCCGAATAAAGCTCTGGGCAATGAGGGGGATATCTTCTCTTCGGTCCATCAGAGGCGGGCAGTAAAGGGGAAAGACGTTGATACGAAAATAAAGATCCTCCCTGAAAGACCCTTCCCGAATCAGGGTTTCAAGGTTTTGATGGGTGGCGGTAATAATCCTCACGTTAATATTGACGGGCTTGTTCTCCCCCACCCGTTCAATTTTTTTCTCCTCAAGAACCCGAAGCAGTTTCACTTGAATCGGCAGGGGAAGGTCCCCGATTTCATCCAGAAAGATGGTGCCTTCATGGGCTGCTTCGAACCGTCCGATTCTATCCCTGTCCGCACCAGTGTAAGCCCCTTTGATGTGACCGAACAACTCGCTTTCCAGAACATTCTCATTCAAGGACGCACAGTTGACCTTCACAAAAGGTTTTTCCTTTCGAGGGCTTACCTCATGAATGGCCCTGGCCACCAGTTCCTTTCCGGTTCCGCTTTGACCCTGAATAATAACCGGCGTATCCGATTGAGCAACGCTTTCGATCAGTTCAAAGAGATTTTCCATGAGGATGGATTTGCCGATAATGCCGTGAAAGCCATCTTCCAGCTGAAAGGTTTTTTTCAGGGATTCAATTTCCTGCTGGTGCCTTACGCTGTCCGTCACATCTTTCAAGGTTTCCACGGCGCCGACGATTTTTCCAAGATCATCCCTGAGAACCGTGGCGGTTTTGAGAACATGAACCGTTCTTCGATCCTTGTGCGTAATCAGACATTTTTTATCGTTGATCCCCCCTTTTGAGAACAGGGGACACCACTTTTCACCAGGACCCAAACCAATGACTCGGCACCCTGTGCAGTTGAGCATGCGGCAGGACTTGCCCAGGAGATCCTGTTCGGAATACCCGGTAATCCTTTCAGCTGCCGGATTCGCAGCCTGGATGTTTCCATGCGGATCCACCACCAGCAAGCCGTCCCGGAACGTATCCACAATGGTTTTCCAATACTTGGCAATCTCCATCATCAATGGGCCCCCTTCTCTGTTAAGCCAAGGGTATTAACACTTAACGGATTGTCTTAACAGGTGTTAATATACAACTGAATGAATGGTTTGGCAAGATCCAGGTTTGTAGTGGCAATTTTCCTATTATTTAAGTTTGTTATAATAACATTATTCATGATTCGCCTCCTTGGCACAAAGGTTGCGGTATTGAAAATGGAGAAAAACAGATCAACATCCTTAACAGATTAACCAGGAGGAGAAAATGAAGAAAAAAACACGGTTAAAATCCATGTTCCTTTGCACCGGAGCAGCCTTTGTCCTTTTATGCTTTTTCCCTTTATCGGGGTTTGCCGCGGATGATGTTCAGTCCCTGAACGACGAAATAAAAATTTTAAAGGATCAATTGGAAAGCGTCCAGAAGAAGTTGGAAAAAATCGAATCCGCTGATTCCAAAAAGGAAAGCAAGATGGAAGAGATGGATGATCGCCTGAACAAGGCGGAAATTCATACGGCCACGGATAAAATAGCCCTGGGTGTGGAGCTGAGAACCCGGGCGGACAGCATCCATTACCAGGATACCCGCATGGCCCCGGAGCCGCTTTTGAGTTACTTTTTCATCCCTTTTAATCCCGAGGGAGGCGGAGGTTTCAACGGTGCCCCCCTGGATGCCATTCGCATGGGCATGGCAGGGATAGGGCAATCCCCTCTGGTTGTGCCGGACAAAGTGGATGTGGACAATGATGTCATTTTTACCAATAAGTTCCGGTTGAACCTCAGTTCAAAATTCAACAACCAACTGAGCTTTGGCGGAAGACTCGCCGCGTATAAGGTTTTCGGCGACAGCACCGGGGTTAAATTCAACCAGGGAAGCCTGGGGGATGTGACTTTTGACGGCAACACCAGCAGCCTGCCCCATGGGGACGTCATTCGACTGGAACGAGCCTATTTCAATTATAAAACGGATTGGGCAACGGTTCCGGTGAATTTCTCCTTGGGACGTCGACCCTCCACCGAAGGACCTCCACTGGAATATGCCAATTACAGCCTGGAAGGCGGCTCCCCCATGGCCACCATTATCAACTGGCAATTTGACGGAGCTTCCTTGAGCTTCGGCCTTGAAGACCAAACCGGCATTCCCGGTGCGGATTTCAAACTTTGCTACGGTGTGGGATACGAAGGCGACTGGGGCAACAGCTCTTCCCTGAGCAGTCTCCAGCCCAGCGTGGATGATGTTCACTTGTTCGGGTTTATCACCACGCTGTTTGACAATGATGCCACCAGTGTAGTCCTGAATTACGCACGGGCCTGGGACATCACCGACGGATTTACCGGTCTCACCGTCATGCCCTTCATTGTTTCAAAAAATGACGCGAATATGGACGGAACCCCGGAATATTACTTCTCGCAGAATTCGGGAGGATTCATTTCCAGACTGGAACCCATGACCAACCTGGGGGACTGGGATGCCGCAACCTTGGTTCTAAGATCCAATCTTGCCGACCGTCTGGCGGACATTGATGTTTTCATGGCCGGATCATGGACCCATACGGATCCTTCCAGAATTTCAAACAATCCCTTTTATGAAATCATGGGAATGGGCCTGTTAAGCTCCAACGGCGAACTGGAGGCAAGAAACGGATACAATATCTATACCGGAGCCATCTTCCCCATGCCCATGGATGCCAAGTTGGGGCTCGAATATAACTGGGGTTCCAAATATTGGTTCAATTTCACAGGCGCGGAGGATTCTCTGGTGGGAAGCAAGCTGGCCGTCCGAGGCAGTGCCTATGAAGCCTATTACCTACAACCCATCTTTAAAAATAATTTTTTCGTGAGCCTGGGGGGAAGAATTTATGATTACCAATACACCGGCAGCGGCAATCCCCTTGGAAAACCCGTGAAGATCTCGGATGTCAATTCACTGGATGCTCTAAATCCCGTGGTGGATAACGCCTGGGATGCGTATCTTTCACTAACCTTCAGATATTAAACTGCATAACGGAGGAGACAACCGTGGCATCCCCCACCTTCATCAGCAGTGTTAAGGAAGAAGCGCGAAAAAATTATATCGCCATATTCGAACAGGACTGGCCGTCCTGGCTTTCAGGCATTCTGATCGCGTTTCTGGCCTTGCTGATTTTTCTCTGGCAAAGCCCTTGGGGAATTGCAGCCGGGTATAAAAACTGGGGAGACTGGTTCTTTTTCGCGGTCGGCATGAAAACGACCAAGCCCAGTCTTCCCTGGCTGCATACCATGTCTGTTTCGAACTTCGGCTTGTTTTCAGGGGCACTGGCTTCGGCCCTGATGAGCCGGCAATTCAAACTCCGCCCCTCCCCTCCCCTGGAGTATATCAAAGGGGTGGCCGGGGGAATCTTCATGGGAGCCGGAGCGGCCCTGGCAGGCGGATGCAATGTGGGGGGATTTTACACCGCCATCGGAGTTTTTTCCATGGGTGGTTATGCCATGATGATCGGCCTCGGAGCCGGGGCTTGGTTGGGCTTGCGTTACCTTCTCTGGGAAATGGCCAAATTCCCGCCGAAAATGACCACCGAAGAACGTTCTTCAAAGAGGGTGCCCTCCAGGATTGACTGGGCCAAAATTCAACCCTATCTGGGGGGGGGCATTCTTTTCATGGCCGTCTCCATCTTTTATCTTTACAGCTTTCTGGACAAAACCCAAATGGGAGGACTCTTGTTTTTCGGTCTTCTCATCGGTTTTGTCATGCACCGAGCCCGGTTCTGCTTTGTACGGGCCTTCCGGTGCCCCTTCATGACCGGGGATGCAGAAATGGTAAGAGTGGTGGCCCTGAGTCTTGCCATCTACGGAATCGGTTCCGCCGTCATCAAATGGAATTTTCTTCAGCCGGACACCATGGGCGTGTATCATCCCTTCTGGATCGGGAGTCTTTCAGGCGGCGTCATTTTCGGTTTCGGAATGCTCCTTGCCGGAGGATGCGCCAGCAGCACCCTATGGCGCATCGGAGAAGGTCACATCAAGCTTATGATCGTTTTGGTGGCTTTTGCCATTACCAACTCCTGGCTCAACGATTTTCTCACCACATCAGGACTGGAAGGAAAACTGGGCAAAGGCATCCTGGTTCCGGCGGTATTTTCCTGGCCTTTAACCATGCCCCTGTTCCTGCTGGTTCTTCTGGCCTGGGTATTGTGGGCCGTCTGGAATGAAAAAACCGAAAAATGTGTTATTTTTTAAAAAAAGGAGAGAACCCAATGGATATGAACGCAATAAAACCCGATCAAACCCTGGATGCCAGGGGGCTTGCCTGCCCCATGCCCCTTTTGAAAACAAAAAAAGTACTTAAAGATCTGAAAGTTGGTGAAATTCTGGAAATTCTGGGCACGGACCCGGGGTCGAAAAATGACATCCCACATTTTGCGGGCAAAGGTGGAAATGAATTTTTAGGCATGCTTGACGATGCAGAAGGGTTCACCCGTTATTTTATTAAAAAGGGGGCATAAAGATGAAAACCGCAGCCGTCATCATTAAAGACCCCGAACAACAGTACGAAGGCCTTCGCACCAGCCTGGGCCTGCTCCTGGAGGATACCCGGGTCATGATGTTCGTGCTTCACCATGAAATTGAGACCATGGACGAAGCCTATGAGGACAACATGGGGTTTCTCGATGAAATGGAGGGGGAACGTTTCTCCAATAATTCCGTCAATGTGGAAAAATACGGATTTAAATATGCCACTCTGAAGGAAATCGCAGAAAAAATCAATTCGGCGGATATCGTCTTACCCTTTTAAGGATCATATTATGAAAATACTTCATATTTTAAAAACAGCACCGGATGAGACGGTTGAAAAACTCTGTGAATGTCTCTCCAAATCCAACGAAGCTTCGGTCATTTCCTTGTACGAAGGCCATGTGGATTGGCCCGGCCTGGTGGATGAAATTTTCCTTCACGAAAAGGTCATCTGCTGGTGGTAACGTTTCAGGAAAGAAGGAGGAACGAATAGATGGATAGAGATCTTGCAAGAGCCATGGTTCTGGAAAGATGCGCTTGTTATGACCGTGCGCTGGACTCGGCCAAGAAAGTCCTTGAAAAATATGAAAGGGACAGCGACGAGTCCTTCTGGGCCAGAAGAATCATCAAATCTCTCGGGGAAGAGTTTTTAAAGCAGCGATTTGCCGATAAGGCCATGGAGTGTTACCGGCTCACCGTGGATTATGCGTCTGACGAAACCTCATGCGGCGAAGATAAAACCGTTGTGCCCTTTGATGATCTGGGGCCCCTGACCGTCCAGGTGGCAGCCCATATCAGCAAAGATGTGCATGACATGATGATGGCGATTCAGACCATCCAAGAAAATAAAAACAAAAGTGAATCGGATCTGATCCGTGAGGGAATCTATCTCCTGATCCTGAAATACGCTTCGGACAAGAACGTTCGGGATCAGCTTTTTTTAAAACTGGAAGGCTCCATGACGGTCTGAAGTTCGGGAAAGGATGAAACATGAAAGAAACCATCGGATTATTGGTCAGCTCGGACAAGCACTTGGATTATATCATACACTTCACCCGTGCCGCCCATGACAAGGGAAAAGAGGTCAAAATCTTTTTCACAGGCAAGGGGGTTTGCCTTACTCTGGTCCCGGAGTTCAAGGAACTGGTGGGCAAAGCCAAGCTATGGGTTTGTGATGTGAGTTTTCGGGCCAATGGATTCCATGGCCGGGAAAATGAAGTTCCTGGCGTTGGATTCAAGGATTTCGCAACCCAGGCCCGGAATGCCGAAATGTTGAATGAAGTGGACCGGTACCTGGTATTTTAAACAAGGATTCGGGGCAATGGCCTTTAATCCATGGTCTATAAAAAATTATGATTGCAAATTAACCATTAAGGAGACATTATCATGAGTAAAAAAATCATCATCAGTGTATTAACGGCATGTTTTGTTTTTTCTTCTTTGGGCATGGCCTTTGCCGAAGGGAACAGCAGGAAGGGCAAGTACACCTACCGGAATGTTTACAAATCCTGCCACGAAAAAGGATTGACGGATTCTGCAAGACCCCTGATCAATCCGGATGAAAAAACCAAGGCCCAGTGGAAGAGAGTATTTGACGGCAAGGATTTTGCCGATTTCGGATGCCCCGATGAGTGGGCGAACCTGACCGAAGAAGAACTGCTGGACATCTATGCTTACCTGGATAGTGGTGCTGCTGATTCCGATACACCGGCAAAGTGCAAGTAATGATTATAGACTGTACCTGTTTTACCTAAATTGAGCGTTTGAAAATTTTGAAGCCCTTCGGGATTTCCGATTTCACCGGAGCTACGACAAACTCGAAAATCGCTCAAATTAGGTTTCAATTTATGGAGAATCCCGATGCGCCGTAAAAAAAGAAAGGTATGGATCGTTCCAATGGTTTTGTTTTTCGGGGCTGCAGTGTTTACTGCAACTGGACTGGCTGCCGGAGAAAATCCGGCAGCGCCAGGCCGTGCCATGGCCCGGCAAGCCATTAAATCGGACGAGCACTGGAAAACCGCCGACCATTCAAAGCATAAAGCCCTTCAAGTGAATTTTGAATCCGGCCCCCGGATTACGGATGCCTGCCTTTCATGCCATACGGAAGCAGAATCCCAATTTCACAAGACCATTCACTGGACCTGGCTTGCAGCCGAGCAAAAAGACGGCAAACTCATCGGAAAAGCCGGAGACTCGGTAAACAATTTCTGCATCTCCACCAATTACACCAATGACAAAAGCTGCTCCTCCTGTCACCCGGGCTGGGATGGAAAATCCGACGGCATCAATTGTCTGGTCTGCCATGGCCGGACAAGCTTCAACTTCAAAGAAGCCTTTGATGACTATGCCGTGTTTTCCGCATCCGATGACCCCGAGGAAAAGCAGATTGCTGAAGACATTCAAAAAGACATTCAAAAAGCCGCCCAAAATGTGGATTTGCCCGGCCGCACCAATTGTGGTTCCTGCCATTTTTATGGTGGAGGCGGCGATGGTGTAAAGCATGGGGATCTGGATTCTTCCATGGCTAAACCTGATAAAAATTTGGATGTTCACATGGGAACCGACGGCCGGGATTTCAAATGCACCCGGTGCCACACCACCTTCAACCATCATATTGCAGGAAGGATCTACACCCTTCCCGCCGCTGAAACTCGGAAAAGCCTGGTGGAAGACGATCAGGCGGCAAAAATCGCCTGCGAATCCTGCCACACGGCCACCCCCCACAAGTATGAAGAAAAACCCAATGACCACACGGACAAAGTGGCCTGCCAGACCTGCCATATCCCGACATTCGCCCGGGTGAATCCCACCAAAATGAAATGGGACTGGTCCAAAGCAGGTCAGCTCAAAGACGGCAAACCATTCTCGATAAAGGATTGCTACGGTAAGGAAAGTTACCTGTCCATCAAAGGGGAAATGAAATGGGATAAAAACGTAACCCCGGAATACCATTGGTTCAATGGTTCCATGGCTACCCTTACGGTAAAGGATATCATTGACCCTTCCGGAATCGTCGCCGTCAGCCAACCCCTCGGGAACAAGGATGACTCGGATTCAAGGATTTTTCCCTTCAAAATCCACCAAGGCAACCAACCCTATGACAAGGTCCATAAAACCCTCCTTGCCCCCCTGTTATCCGGACCGGATGGATACTGGACGACCTTTGACTGGGATCGGGCTCTTTCTAAAGGCATGGCTTCCATGAACCTGCCGTTTTCGAAGGAATTTGATTTCGTGGAAACCACCTATGCCTATCCAACCACCCACATGGTAGCGCCAAAAGATCAAGCCGTGAAGTGCATAGAATGCCACACAAGCAACCAAAGCAGAATGGCTGGCCTGGATGGTTTTTATATGCCGGGCAGGGATTCCTTCAAACTCCTGGACCTGGGTGGATGGGCAATGGTGATCGGCTCGCTAATTGGGGTTTCCCTCCATGCCCTTGGAAGGATCTTTTTCAGCTTCCGCCGTAAAAATGCCTCAAAAGAAGAGGAGACCCCCTGATGTCAAACAAAATGGTGAAGATCTACCTTTATACGAGGTATGAAAGATTCTGGCACTGGGCACAGATGCTCATGATTGTGGTGTTAATGGCCACAGGCCTTGAGATCCATGGGTTATACACCCTGTTCGGATTTGAAGAAGCGGTTGAAATTCATAATTTCACAGGTATCTCGTGGCTGATCACCTTCTGGATTTTTGTCTTCTGGGCCTTTACCACCGGCCAGTGGCGGCAATATATCCCCACCACCAAAAAAATGGTTGCCGTGATCCTGTATTACAGTTGGGGCATTTTTCAGGGAGAGGCCCATCCCGTGCCGAAGCAGAAAGAAGCAAAACACAACCCCCTCCAGAGGCTCACCTATCTAATTCTGGCGGTTTGCTTACTACCCATTCAGATGGTCAGCGGATTTTTCTACTGGTCGTATAATTCCTGGCAGGAGTGGGGATTTTCATTTCTCTCTCTGACCGTTACCGCTGCCGTCCACATGGCCGTTGCCTTCGCGCTGCTCTCATTTATCATCGTTCATGTGTACATGACCACCACAGGGCATAGTTTAACCGCCCATATCCGTGCCATGATCACCGGCTGGGAAGAAGTGGATGAAGCAGCAAAAATAGAAGACTGGGAAAAAAAAGCGGGCTGATGAAAATGGAAGGACGCGCCGATCATCCGGCGCAAAACAGGATGGGGTTTTCCCCATCCTGTTTCAACTTCTTGGCAGCAGGTGTTCGGGCACCTCGATCATGTTCAGCAGCAGGGGCTTGAGAAAGGACCATCGAATACCGATGTGGTAGACCTCCTCCAAATCCCGAATGGCATCCCAGCAGTTATGGCAGGGAGAAATAACCAGTTTTGCACCGGTTGCCAGGATCTGGTCCTTCTTGACTTTCAGCCCGATATTCCTCTGCTCCCGGTATATTCCGATACCATTCAAGCCGCCGCCTCCTCCACAGCAGAAATTATGCTCCCGACAGGGAGTCATTTCCCGGAAATCTTCCGCAATATACCCCATGATCTCCCGGGTGATATCCGCCAACCCTCCGTTTCGAATGTAGTTGCAGGAATCCTGGTAAGTCACCGGTTCTTTTATCTTTCTGGCAGGATCAATTTTCAGTCTTCCCGTACGAAGGGCTTCGGCCACCCACTCCACATAATGGAATGTTTCAATGGGGGTTTTGCCCGAGGCAAGGCCTGCCCAGTATGGCCCTTCAATCACCGTGGCCCGGTAGGCATGCCCGCATTCGGTGACCACCATGCGCTTGGCCTTTAAACGGGTCAGACTTTCGTAAACGGTTTCAACCTGCATCCGGCTTCCTTCCCAGTCCCCGGCGAACATGGCCAGACTTGTTTCTTCCCATCCCACACTGGGAACCGTCCAGTTTTCTCCGGCCACATGAAACAAAATGGCTGCATGGGCCAGATCTTCCGGGTAGTGCTTGGGTTCCCTGGCATTCACCGTATAGATGATATCCGCATTTTCCTTGTCCACGGGGATTTCAAGGCCGGGCCACTCCTCTTCATTTTCCTCCACCATCCACTGACAAGTATCCACCCAATCCTCGGTGGTGATATCCATCTGTGCCCGGTAGATGCGGTGCATGCCCGATCCGATCTTAAGCTCCCAGGGAACAAACCCCTGGGAAAAGCAGATCCCGCGTAAATAGGAAAACATCACGCCCATATCGATGCCAAAAGGGCAATACAGGGCGCATCGGTTGCAGCAGGTGCACTTGGACCAGGCCGTATCCATGGTCATGCGCATGAAGGTGTTGTCCACCCTGCCCTTTCTCCTCACCAGTTCTCCCAGGGTGGATTGTATTTTATACGAAGGGACCTGCTTTGGGTCTTTATGGTTGGCCAGATAGAAAAAACAGCTTTCCGCACACAGAGCACAATGGGTACAGATTTCAAGCCATGACTTCAGCCGGGATTTAAACGACTTCCGGAAAAGAGCCTCTATTTCCGATGCATCCACATCAAGGCTTTGCATTTCCTCGTAATACCGCTTTCCGCTTTTGTCCGCCAGCAATTCGTGCAGCTCGTCCTCTGTGGTGATCGGCTTTTTATTGCAGAGTTTTCCCTGTGGCATATTTTATTCCTTTGACTGCTGAACCATCGGGCGAACACACAGGTTCGCCCCTACGCCCTTGAATTTCAAATTTCAAACCGAAAGACCTACCAAACCATGCCCTTGCTCTTCATCCCCCCGCGCTTTATCCCGAAATCCATTCCGATTTGAATCCTGGCCAGAAAGAACAACAGAAAATGGGACAACTTGGTGAAGGGGATAGCCATGAGCATCACTTCACCGCTGAGGATATGGGCATAGAGCCAAAATTTATACGATCCTGCATGATGATGAGCCATAAACCCTGTAATAAAAGGAGCGACTGCAATCCCCAGGACCAAAATGTCATAGAAGCTGGTTACCAACCGCACCTCAGCCATGCCAAATCTTCTTAAAATGAAAAAGAGCGACGTGATCATCACCATCAAGGTCAAAACGTCCGAAACCATTGCCGGGAGGCTCCAAAACCCCACCCCCCATCTTTCCATGAGAAGGATGGAATGGGCCTCAAGAAAGACGGGGCCCATGATCAGGGCCAGATGAAATGCAAAAACAGCAAAAGTAAAAAGGGGATTGTTTCTCCAGCTTCGGGTTCCCAGGGGAATCAGCCAGAAGAAAACAGATCTTGCCGCGCCTTTGATGCCGAAGGGAATGTTCCTGGAATAGGTCACACGGTCCAATTTCCAGTCCAGCCCCCGAAGATAAAGCACAGTCCTGACCGTAAGGCCTATCCCGAAAACGCCAAAAGCCACCCATACCATGGGCCCGGTTAGAAATTCATACATAATACTTCCCCTTGTTATGCCTATCCATCAATGGTCATCCTCATCCCTTCCGTTTAAATAAAACCAGAATCCGGCAATGCCAGCCAGGGCGACCAAGATGAGTAGGTAGGTCACCCCTTCCGTGTGGGTTAAAAAATCCTGAAGGGTGTAATACATCCCATGCATTTTTAATGTCTCCCCAAAAGTCTTATTACGGACGGCTTCGTCAAAAGGCCGAGATCAAGGCTTGCGAATCCCGAGGAATGAGGCGTACTTTTCGTACTCCGCAATGACGAGGGAGGCGCATAACGCAGACATCGGACTTTTGACGAAGCCGTCATTCTTTATAATCCTCATGTTCATGGAATATGGGCATGTGGGTCACAATAAACCGGAAAAGCACAAGGCCTGCGGTCAGCAGGAACACGGATATGCCGATTTCCATCCAATGGGGGAAATATCGATCTTCCGCCGAAAGATGCCAGTTAAAGGCAATGAGGCTCACATTAAGACGGTTGACCACGATTCCCAAA
>VMSV01000176.1 GCA_013791935.1 Desulfobacteraceae bacterium
ACCGGAAATTCAGGAGATCTTCTATTATGCCAATTTGTGGGTCAACCGGCTGATGGAAGATCAACAGACCGACCCCGATGATTTGAGCCGGTTTTTCAACGGATTTCTAAAAGATGGCAGGATGGAATCCATCGAAAGAGAGTTGATTGAAAAAATCGGTCAACGGTAGGGAACAGGCATGCCTGTTCCCTAGGCGATGGATGAGGGGGAAAAGATGGCGGATTCCAAAGAAGAAAAAATAAAGGGCCTGGAAGCAGAACTGAAAAAAGCACGAAAGACCCTGGCGGATTTTTCACTAAATCTCAAACAGGCCCACGCCGCAATCATTCAACAGGAAAAACTCGCCGCCATTGGCCAGCTTGCAGCAGGAATCGCCCATGAACTGAACAACCCTTTGGGTTTTGTTTCCAGCAATTTTATGACCCTTGGCAAATACGTTGAAAAACTCACCGCCTGTTTTAATCTTGTTGTGGAGTATTCGAAACAGGACGAGGAGATGGAGGAGAATTCAAAAGCAGGGCATCTTTTTCGTTACGTGGAAGAAAATGATCTTGCGTTTATCATTGAAGACATGGGGGACATTGTTTCAGAGTCCAGACAAGGTTTGGAACGCATGGCATCCATTGTGGACAATATGAGACGTTTTTCCCATATAGATTTTGCCGGGAAGATTGCCCCCTATGACCTCAATGAAGGCATCGCCAATACCCTGGTGATGGCCCGAAATGAAACCAAATACGTGACCGAGGTGGAAACGGCGTTTGCCCCCGTCCCCCAGATCCAATGCCGGGGGGATGAGATCAATCAAGTCCTTCTCAACATTCTTGTTAACGCGGCCCAGGCCATTGCCGGTCGGAAAAAAAAGGGAAAAGGACTCATAACCATTAAAACTCATGCCGATGATGAGAATGTATATTGTGAGATAACCGATGACGGACCGGGCATTCCCAAAGCCGTTCAGGACAGGATTTTCGACCCGTTTTTCACCACCAAGGAACCCGGCAAGGGAACCGGCCTGGGCTTGAACATCTCCCGGGACATTATCGTCAACAAACATAAGGGCGAGCTTTCCGTAAGCAGTAAGAAGGGAAAGGGAACAACCTTTCTCATCAAGCTGCCCCTTTTGTTTCAAGAAGAAGCAGACCAAGAATAAGCGCGGTGGAGAGGTGAAAAGCCGAATGCTTTAAAATAAACTTCTGAACCGTTCAGTTCACGCATCACGGTTCACCATTCACTATTGGCTATCCAGAAACGAGAAAATTTGGTCAAGTTCAAGGCGGATAAAAATTTTAACCACAGGAATACTAGAAGTATTTTGAGGATTAAAATTTTTATCCAACGCCGAAATTGGGCGAATTGGCCGTTTCTGGATGTACACTCACTATAAAAGGAGGTGAGGTATGATCGTAACAGATTGGATCCATGTGATTGCAGGTGCAATGATTCTCGTCAGTCTGGCCCTGGGAACCTGGGCGCATCCGGGTTGGTATTTTTTTACCGCCTTTGTGGGGGCCAACCTCATCCAGTTCGGGTTCTCGAAAGTCTGCCCCATGGGGTATATCCTAAAGAAGCTGGGCGTTCCTGAAAATCGTAGCTGAAAACACACATCAAAACCCCTTTAAACAGGAGAAAACCGTTGAACAAAGCCTCCATTGAAAACATCATCACGGACTTCCTCGCCCGGTCCCCGGAAAACTCCCTTAAACTGCCGACCCCGGAAAAAGCCTGGGACGACATTCTGGTAGGGTACAGCTCAGGGGCGGACCCCATATACATGGACTATAAAACCCATGTGGGGGAATTTCATTATACCCCGGAAGAGATTTTCAACCTGACCTTTCCGGATTCTCCGGCCAAAGCGGAAGACCTTACTGTGATCAGCTATGTACTGGTCCAGAGGGAGGCGACCAAAATCGACAACCGGAAAGAAACCTTCTATCCGTCCGAGCGATGGGTCATGGCCCGTTTTCCCGGAGAAAAATTCAATGAGCTGCTGCGTCAGCATTTGGCGGATGAATTGACTCAAGCAGGGTTCCCTGCAGTGGCGCCCATATTGTCTCCCCATTGGAAAATGGAAATGTCGGAAAAATATGTTTATGCTTCCCGATGGTCCGAACGCCACGCCGCCTATGCCTCGGGCCTGGGTACCTTCGGGGTGTGCGATGGACTGATTACGGAAAAGGGGAAGGCCCACCGGGTGGGGTCGGTGGTGGCCCGGATTCAAATGCCCCCCACCCCCCGGCCATATACGGACCACCATGCCTATTGCCTGTTCTATGCCACGGGAAAATGCCTGGTGTGCGCCAAGCGGTGCCCTGTGGATGCGATTTCCGAAAAAGGCCACGATAAAAAGGCCTGCAGGAAGCATGCAGCAGGGACCTGCGGGGAATATGTGAAACAAAAATGGGGCTTTGACGGCTACGGTTGCGGGCTATGCCAGACTGCGGTACCCTGTGAGAGCGGGATTCCCAAAGGAATTCGAAGATAAAGGAGATGCCGATGAAACAAAGGGAAATCAACACCATTTTGATGACCTACGGGTTTATGCTAAGCGATGAATCCGTAAGAAAAGACCATATCGACGCCATCCAAACCGCTGCGCCTTCGGCAAAGCTTGTGATCACCAGGAGTAAAGCGGATTGGGAACAACAAAAGGATGAGATCGGTCCCCGTGTGGATGTTTTGTTCGGCATGAATCCAGGCCAGTGGCATCAAAAACTCCCCAACCTTCGCTGGAGCCAGCAACTTGGGGCAGGTGCCGACTGGTTAAGCGCCTACACGGATTTTGTAAACAGTGACGTGATTCTAACCAACGCTTCGGGGGTTCACGGCATCCCCATTTCCGAGCATATTCTGGCCCTCATGTTCGCCCTGTCCAGAAAAATTCATGATAGCGTGAGAAATCAAACCCTGCATGAGTGGGACCGACGGGGAAACCTTGGAGAAATTGAAGGGTCCACCATGGGATTGCTGGGAGTGGGGGCCATTGGGTCGAAAACCGCCCAAAAAGCCAAAGCCCTGGGCATGAAAGTGTTGGGATATCGCCGCAATCCGGGACAATCCGACCCCAACGTGGATGAAATGTTTGGTCCCGAGGGGTTGAATGATCTCATTGCCCGGTCGGACTGGGTGGTGCTTACGGTGGCCGCCACACCGGAAACGGACGGTTTGATCGGGGAAAACCAGTTAAGGGCCATGAAGCCATCGGCCTACATCATTAACATTGCCAGGGGAAAGGTGATTGACGAAGAAGCCTTGATTACGGCCCTCAGGGAAAAATGGATTGCCGGGGCCGGGCTGGATGTTTTTGCCAGGGAACCCCTGCCCGGGGACTCGCCCTTGTGGGATATGAAAAATGTGATCATCACCCCGCATTTTGCAGGGGCCACCCCCTACTATATCGATCGGCTGATGGATATCTTTACGGAAAACCTCAGGAGGTACCAGGCCGGAGAGCCTTTAATCAACGTGGTCAATAAAACATTAGGCTATTGAAGTCATTCCTGTTTTCGGATTCAAAACCCTTCAGAAAATCGCTCGCGAATGGCTCCGGGTGATCGCTTTGGCCTGCCTTTCCAGGCAGGCACCTCCCTCCCTCAAAAAGTCTACATTGTAACCATAGCGAATTTAAATTACATTAATGGCATTACAAGATACTCAATATACAATATTGTAATTCATTTTCCATAGTGTTCCCCGAATCTGATATTTTAATTCCTAATGATATCAGGATCATTTTCCCGAATACCCCCGCTCTGTCTTTTTGGCATACCCCTTGCTCTATTAAAAGAAAACATCCCGGGAATATTAACAGACATTATCTTCATCAAAGAGGAGACCATTTATGAAAAAAATTGAGGCAATAATCACACCTTTTAAACTGGAAGAGGTTCAAAACGCCCTGAATCATATCGGGATTTCGGGAATGACCCTCATGGAAGTCAAAGGCTTCGGCCGTCAGAGAGGCCACAAGGAAATATACCGGGGCGCAGAATACCAGGTGGATTTTGTGCCCAAGGTCCAAATCAGCCTGGTGGTGGATTCGGCCATGGCGGACAAGGTGATCAGCGTCATCAAAGAGACGGCAAAAACCGGCAAGATAGGCGATGGTAAAATATTCGTCTACGACATTCAAGAAGCCATACGCATCAGAACCGGTGAGTCCGGACTGGAAGCATTATAATATACCAGGCTCAGATTATTTAAATAGAGGAGAAGCATTATGAAAAAAACATTACTACCCCTTTTGCTTATCGTATTGATGGTCCTCAGCGCTTCCCTGGCGTTTGCCGCAGATGAGGCCCCCACCCTTGAATCCAATAAGAACGCCATTGAACTGGTACAGACCCATGCCAATTATTTGTGGACCTTAATTGCCGCCGCCCTGGTCTTTTTCATGCAAGCAGGGTTCGCCATGGTGGAAACCGGTTTCACCCGAGCCAAAAACGCGGTGAACATCATGATGAAAAACCTCATGGACTTTTCCATAGGGTCCATAGCTTTCTGGGCCGTGGGTTTCGGGCTTATGTTCGGGGCCAATTCAACCGGATGGTTTGGAACCACCGGCTTTTTCCTCAGTGATTTTACGCCGAATGGAGACCCCTGGGTCCTTGCCTTCTGGATGTTCCAGGTTGTGTTTGCCGCCACGGCAGCCACCATCGTGTCCGGTGCCATGGCAGAGAGAACAAAATTTACAGGATACCTTATTTATAGCGTTGTCATCAGCGCAGTGATTTATCCGATATTCGGCAGCTGGGCCTGGGGAAGCCTTCTGAATGGAGAGGGATGGCTGGAAGGCTTCGGTTTCATTGATTTCGCAGGCTCCACCGTGGTGCATTCCGTGGGGGGCTGGTGTGCTCTTGCCGGAGCCATTGTTCTTGGACCACGTATTGGCAAATATATGAAAAACGGCCAGATCAAACCCATCCTGGGCCACAACATGCCCCTGGCGGCCCTGGGAGTATTTATTCTCTGGTTGGGGTGGTTCGGGTTCAATCCGGGCTCTACCACCACGGCGGATAAAAGCATTGCCATGATTTTTGTCAACACAAACCTCGCGGCGGCAGCCGGTTCCATTTCCGCAATGCTGATCTCCTGGATTAAATTCGGAAAACCCGAAGTGGGCATGAGCTTAAACGGAGCCCTGGCTGGACTTGTGGCCATCACCGCAGGATGCGCCAATGTATCCCCCTCCAGTTCCATTGTCATCGGACTGATTGCAGGCGTTTTGGTAGTGTTTTCGGTCTTGTTCTTTGATAAAATCAGGGTCGACGACCCAGTGGGCGCCATTTCCGTTCACGGCATCAATGGAGCCTGGGGAACCCTGGCTGCGGGTCTCTTTGACATGGGTGGCTTTTCCATGAAAGTTGTGGGCGTTCAGTTATTGGGAATAGGAGCCTGCTTTCTCTGGGTTTTCCCTATTGCATTCCTCATGTTTAAGATCGTGAGTGCCACTATCGGCCTAAGAGTTTCGCCTGAAGAAGAAAGGGAAGGTCTTGACATTACTGAGCATGGAGGAAACGCGTATCCTGATTTCGAGGTGATTTCCCACGGCGGAATGGTAAGTTCAGGCTTTTCAGGCGGATCAGGCTATGAGAGTGAGGCGGTTTTAAAAACCGCATTGGCCACCAATCCCAAGTAAATTAATTGTCTTAACATAAGCAACTTCATGTCCCCGGGGGTTTTTGGATCGGGATGGTCGATGCAAAAACCCCGGAGGGCCGTGAAGAATGAATCCATCCTCCTTATGTGCCTGATCTGGCTGCCGCAACAAGCATTCCAAAAGAATGTTTTAGGGTTGCCTCCTGGAAAATCATTGCACAAATCAGCCGGATCAGACACGCCACACCCCTTCTTCAAATTCCCGTTTGCACCTTGGAAAAAAAGGGTTGCCCGAAACCGGATTTCATCCTAAATTGTCCAACCACACCATGGATTCCTGTTACACAAGGAGGAAAGATGACATCCTATATCGGCGCAATCGACTTGGGCACCACCAGCAACCGGTTCATGATTTTC
>VMSV01000080.1 GCA_013791935.1 Desulfobacteraceae bacterium
GAAGAAATTGAAGAAACGGTTTTCCAGCAGCCAAATAAACCTTTGGGAGAAGCATTGGTTCATGCCAGGGTTTCAAATCTTCAGGATGTGGGACAGGCCCTTCGTGCACAAACCAAATTAAAAGGCGTCAACAAACAACAGGTTGAATCAACAGTCAGAGTGGGTACCCATCGTCTGGATAAGCTGGTGGATATGGTTGGTGAAATGGTTATTGCATACTCCATGATCGCTCAAGACGATATCGTAGCCAAATCCCACAACCATGCCCTTCAGAAAAAAGTAACCCAAACGGGAAAAATAGTACGGGAATTGCAAGACCTGTCCATGTCCATGAGAATGATCCCCCTTAAAGCGACTTTTCAGAAAATGGCCCGCCTTGTCAGGGATGTGTGCAGAAAAGTCGGGAAAAACGTAAACCTCGTAACGGAAGGCGAAGAAACGGAAATCGATCGAAACCTGGTGGATTTTTTAAATGACCCCCTGGTCCATATGGTCAGAAATTCCGTAGACCATGGGATAGAATCCCCGGAGGAAAGAATAAAATCCGGCAAATCCCCGGTTGGCACCATTAAGCTTTCAGCCTATCATTCCGGCGGAAATGTTGTGATGGAGATCAGTGATGATGGCAAGGGGCTGAACAAAGACCTGATTTTGAAGAAAGCCGTTGAAAGAAATCTTATTGAAAAAGGAAAAATTCTTACGGATAGAGAAATATTCAATTTAATCTTTGAGCCCGGTTTCTCTACAGCCGAAACCGTTACGGATGTGTCCGGTCGCGGTGTTGGCATGGATGTCGTTCGAAAGAACATAGAAACCTTAAGAGGTCAAATTGAAATAACCTCGGAGCCTGGTAAGGGAAGCGTGTTTAAAATATTCCTGCCTTTAACCCTTGCCATCATCGACGGTATGGTGATCCGAGTGGCCAACGAAACCTATGTCTTACCCACGGAATCCATCATAAGGTCCATAAAACCCGATCCAAAAGATATCTCTACGGTATTCAACGAGGGCAAGGTGCTTTCCATTCAAGGCCGATTGATCCCGCTCTTCAAGCTTTCAGATCTCTACGACATTGATCTCAAAGGTAAAAATGACGACTTGTCCCTGATCGTTATCGTGGAAGACGATTCAAGTCAGGCGGGGATCATTATTGATGAACTGGTGGGAAGACAACAGGTGGTTGTTAAGTCTCTTGGCGAATCCATGAGGGGCATACCGGGTATTTCAGGCGGAGCCATTATGCCAAATGGAAGGGTGGGGTTGATCATCGATGTGGGTGGGCTTGTTCGAATGGTCCATGAGGGAATAGACTCACTAAAACAAAATGAGCCCGCTAACGACAAGAAAATGAGGGCACCGAACTAAACAGGCCTTTGGAATGCGGTGAAACATATGAATAGTCTTGCCATAGATCTCAACGATCAACATTTTAAAAGGGTATGCAACTTGGTTTATCAGTTGTCCGGTATTCACCTGAAAAATGGTAAAGAAGCCCTGGTGAAAACCCGATTGATGAAACGACTCAGGAAACTGAACATTGGTTCCTTTGATGATTATATCAACTTTATTGAGAGTGAGGCCGGGCATACCGAACTGGGTATGATGATTGATGTCATGACCACCAATAAAACCAGTTTTTTCCGTGAATTGGCACATTTTGACTTCTTAAGCAAAACCATTCTTCCCGAGATGAAGAAAAATAAAATAAGGCTATGGAGTGCTGCCTGCTCCTCAGGCCAGGAACCCTATTCCATTGCCATTCTTTTAAGGGAACAAATGCCCGATGTGGATTCCTTGGATATCCGCATTCTGGCTACGGATATCTCAAGGCGTATGCTTGAAGAAGCCAGCGCGGGCCAATATGTTGATGATAAAATGGAGGGGATTTCCAGGGAGCTTCTTCATAAGTATTTTTCAAAGACAAAAAATGGTCCGGATATTGAGTATAAAATATCAGAAAAAGTTCGTAAAATGATCAGCCTTGCCTCCCTGAATCTTTTGGGTAATTGGCCCATGAAAGGACCCTTTGATGTTATTTTTTGCCGGAATGTAATGATTTATTTTGATCGCCCAACTCAACAGAAGCTGGTGGATCGTTTCTGGAATATTTTGGAGCCCGGAGGATATTTGTTTGTAGGACATTCTGAAGGCTTATCAGCGGTAAAGCACAAATTCAAATATGTACAGGCAGCAATCTACCGGAAATGAATAATAGAAAGATCGGATATAGAATATGAAACATGTGGTTGGTGTTGGAGATATGAAAATTGCTCAGGATGGAGATATTATTGTGACCCACGCTCTGGGGAGCTGCCTCGGATTGATGATATTTGATCCGGTTACCGGAATGGGAGGCCTTCTTCATGCCATGTTGCCTCTTTGCAAGATAAACCCGGAAAAGGCAGCTTCCAATCCATATATGTTTGTTGAATCAGGTGTGGCCTGCTTATTGCAGGATTTATATCAAATGGGTGTCCAGAAAAAGAAGCTGATTGTTAAAGCAGCCGGTTGTGGAAGCCCCATAGGAAAAAACGAAATGTTCCAGATCGGTGAGCGAAATTTCACCATACTAAAAAAAATATTATGGAAAAATAATATTCTTCTTTCGGCCAATGATGTCGGGGGAACAAAGAGTAGAACTGTATACTTTGAGCTGTCAACTGGTGATGTCACCATAAGCAGCAAAGGAGAAAAGTGGCTATTGTGATGCAAACAACACCAGAACAAATATTAAAAGAAGTCAAGTCACTGCCATCGGTTCCGGGCATTGCCGGGAAGCTCCTTTACATGCTGAACAGTGCGGATACGTCCGCAAATCAAATTGAAAATAGTTTAAGGCAGGACCCGGGGTTAACCACCAATGTATTGAAACTGGCCAATTCATCCTATTTCGGGTTTGCGGCTCGTATCGGCTCAATTAAACAGGCCACCGTGCTATTGGGTTTTAAAAGACTGATACGGATTGTCATGGCATCCTGTGTAAACGCCGTATTAAACAGACCCATCCCGGGTTATGACTTGAGTCCGGGAGAACTCTGGCGCCACTCCATAGCCGTATCCGTAGCCGCAGAAGGGCTTATGAAAATGCTGAAGCTGCCGGATTCAGACATGGTCTTTACCGCAGCGCTGCTTCACGATGTGGGCAAACTGGTGTTAGGGGATTACGTAAGTCAATCCATTGATGATATAGAAAAGGTTGCTGCTGAAGGCGGATCTTTTGAAAAAGCCGTTCGTCAAGTCATCGGGACGGATCATGCGGAAATCGGCGCGATGATTCTGAAAGAATGGTCATTTCCGGATGATCTCATCAAGGTTGCCAGATGGCATCACAGCCCGGATGAAAGCGAAGGAAAAAGCGCGGTATTGGATGTTGTTCATGTGGCGAATCTTGTTTGTATGATGATGGGAATCGGTTCCGGAAGAGAAGAGCTTCGCCAGGAGCCTTCCCCGCTTGCCATTAAAAGGCTGGGTATTAAAACAAAACATATTGAAACCATCGTAAGTCAAACCTTGCAATGGATGAACGAACTGAACAATGTATTTTCATCAAAATGAATGATATTGAATAATGCGAATTGCAGCTCAGAGAGAGGGTGAACAAAATGGCGTTAAACGTCTTAATCGTAGATGACAGCGGGGTTATGAGGGCCATGATAAAAAAGACCTTGCAGATGACCGATATTGAATTCGGGGACGTCCTCGAAGCCAAAGATGGTCAGCAGGGTCTGGAAATATTGAAAAGTCAGTGGATTGATCTGGTTTTGGCCGACATCAACATGCCGGTTATGAATGGCGAAGAGATGATCAACCAGATGAAGGCCGACCTGGCTTTGAAGGATATCCCTGTTGTCGTTATTTCCACCGAAGGCAGTGAAACAAGAATTGAACGCTTAAAGGAAAAAGGCGTTAAATTCATAAGAAAACCGTTTACACCTGAGATTATCAGTGAAGTGATCAATGACCTCATCGGCACAGGAGCAGGCAATGAATCCTAAATATGAAGAACTTTTGGCTGAAATCACCACTCAAACCCTGGAGAAATTGGCGTTTATATTCGCTAGCTCAGAGGATGATTTTAATGCATTGATCCTGGAAGAAGCAGAAATCGCCAAAGTCTATTTCAAAGGGCCCTTTAGCGGGATGCTTGTGTTTGCCATATCTAAATTCGCTTTGCCTGAACTCGCTGCAAACATGCTGGGAGAGGATGATCAGGATACGGTAACCATGGAGCAGCAGCAGGATACGCTTAAGGAAACCCTGAATATTATCTGCGGCAATTTATTGCCGGAATTATCTGATAAAACCGCGGTTTTTGATATCGGGGCGCCTGAAATGGCAGAACCTTCAATTCTTAATCATCCGGATAAGAAATACCATCATAACATCTCGGCAAGTCTTTCCCTGGACGATGGTTCCTGTGTTGTGACGCTTTTTATAGAAGATGAAGCATTTGGATAGAATAACCATAAAACTGAAGAATTAAATCTTCCGGACCTTCACAAAATGATAAAAGTCTTAATTATAGATGACTCAGCCGTCATTCGGAAAGTATTGACACAGGAATTGTCAAAATTTGATGACATCGAAATTATAGGCACTGCGGTTGATCCTTATGTTGCAAGGGATAAAATCGTAAAGCTTAAACCGGATGTCCTTACACTGGATCTTGAAATGCCCAGGATGGACGGGCTTTCCTTTCTGGCCAAACTGATGAAATATCAACCCATGCCTGTTGTGGTATTAAGCTCTTTAACACCAAAAAACAGTGAGCTGGCTCTAAAAGCGCTTGAGTTGGGAGCTGTGGATGTTCTTGCAAAGACCGGAACAGCCTATTCAACCGCTGATATCTCCATTGCCCTGGTTCAGGCCATTAGAGGCGCTGCGGCGGCCAGGCTTGATATATCAGGTGACAGGGTTGACGAAGCAGAAAATAAGGTCATGAATTATGAACGTCTGTTGACCCAGACAACAGACAAGGTAATTGCCATCGGAGCCTCAACCGGAGGAACCAAGGCCATCGAAACGGTGCTGAAAGCCATGCCAAGAACCGGGCCCGGGACGGTTATCGTTCAGCACATGCCCGAAAAATTCACGGCTACGTTTGCGGAGAGGTTGAATGAAATATGTGAAATAGAGGTAAGGGAAGCCAAAAACAATGACTTCGTCACTTCCGGAACCGTATTGATCGCCCCGGGGAATCATCACATGCTTTTATACCGAAGCGGCGGAAATTACATGGTTAAAATCAAGGATGGCCCAAGGGTTCATTACCAGAGGCCCAGTGTGGATGTTCTGTTTCAATCTGTTGCCACCCACGCGGGGAAAAATGCTGTGGGAGTACTGTTGACCGGAATGGGAGCGGATGGGGCGAAAGGCCTGCTTCAGATGAGACAGAATGGCGCCTATACCATCGCCCAGGATGAAAAAACCTGCATTGTTTTTGGAATGCCCAAAGAAGCCATCAAAATGGATGCGGTGGATAAAATAGTACCTCTAAACTTTGTAACGAGAACCATTTTCAGCGTGCTTGAAGACAAGACCACGCAAAGCCTGGCAAGCTAAAAAAGGGATAAGATCATGACCTCCATTTTCGGAAGCCTGAATATTGGAAGAGTGGCCCTTTCGGTCCAACAAACCGCTATTAATGTAACCGGCCATAATATTGCCAATGTCAATACCCCGGGGTATACTCGGCAGCGAGTTAATATGGTTTCAACCAGCGTCCAGGGATACCAGAACTTTGCCATGGGTAGCGGTGTGGCTGTGGATGAAATTGAACGGATTTATGACAAATTCATCCAGAAACAGATTTCCACGGAGAATCAAGAGCTGGGCTACTGGGAGGGGATGAACAATTATCTCGAACGGGTTGAAATCGTGTTTAACGAGGCATCGGGTTTTGGAATTAGCGGGGCTATGGATGACTTCTGGAATGCATGGAATGATCTTACCAACAATCCTTCCGGATATGTTGAACGCATCTCCTTATTGTCCGCCGGCAATACCCTGACCATGACTTTTAACGAAAACCATGACAGTCTTGCCCAACTTCAAGATTATATTTCCTCGGATATGGCGGCGAATATTGAGAGCATCAATCTTAAAGCAGGCCAAATCAGGGAGCTGAACCAGCAGATTCTTCAAACTGAAACCAGCGGATCTTCGGCAAATGATTTAAAAGATCGAAGAGATTTACTCGTCAATGATCTGGCAAAAATGATTGATCTGAAGGTTTCAGAAGACAATAATGGAAATGTTAATATTTATGTCGGAACCGGTCAGCCTCTGGTGACAGGGACCGATTCATGGAAGCTCGCAACCACTCCGAACCCGGCATCGCCGAACCAGGATCTTGTTGTTTGGAAGAGTAAAGACGGATCCACAATTGACATTACGAATAATATCAGCGGCGGCAAACTCAAAGGCATGCTGGATGTTAGAGACAATATCATTTCAGGGTATATGGACAGAATGAATGATCTTGCAGAGACGATTATTAATCGTGTGAATGATCTGCATGCCTCAGGCGATGATTTAAACGGTGATCCCGGAGGACTGTTTTTTAGCGCCCCTGATGCAAATGCTCCAGCCAAATACATGAGTGTGGCCATTACGAATACGGATTTGATTGCTGCTGCCGCGTCAGGCGGCGGGGTTGGCGATAACACTACAGCGCTGTCCATGGCCAAGCTTCAGAATTCCATGACCATGGGGGGAACGGCAACATTCGGCAATTTTTATCAATCTCTCATGAGTGAAGTTGGCAATTCGGTTCAATATGCTTCAAATAATTTATCCAACCATACGGCCATGGTGGACCAGCTATCCAATTACAGAGAGTCCATTTCCGGTGTTTCTCTTGATGAGGAAATGGTGAATCTGGTGAAATTCCAGCATGCCTATTCTGCGGCCGCAAAGCTCATCTCTGTGGTGGATGAAATGCTGGATACGCTTCTCCGTCTTGCATAATCGGTTTTTATGGGGGTATCGATATGAGGGTAACCAATAATATGATGACAAATTCCATGTCTGTCAGTTTGCAGAAAAAAACCCAGTCGTTGGTTGATTTGTCAGAAAAAGTATCCACTGGAAAGAAAGTGCTCAGGCCATCCGACGATCCCCTGGGCATGGCCCGTATTCTGGATTATCGCGGAACTCTTTCCCAAATCGAACAATATATGGAAAATATCAACCGGGGCCAGACCAAGATTGAAGTGATGGAACATGTATTGAGTGAAGTGGAAAATCATGTGATCAACGCCAAACGGATTGCAACCGATCAGTCCACAGCCGTTCTGGAAACCCGGGGAACGGCAGCCTCTCAAATTAAAAATATATTTGATCAAGTGTTGGATCTGGCCAATAGCGAATTGCAAAACAATTTCTTGTTCGGGGGAAACCAAACAAACGCTCGTCCCTTTACCAGAAATGCCGACGGTATTGAAGGTACTGCGGATGATTATGAGGTGGTTTACCATGGGGATAACGGGGAGCAAAAAATCCTCATCGGCAAAAACAGCGATGTAGAAATCAGCTCCAACGGGAATGATATTTTCACCGGGGATACGATTTCTAACGGCGTCAATGTCTTTAATACCCTGAAGGATTTGATCGAAGGATTGGAAAATCCGGATACAGAAGCCGGAACTACCCAGATAAGGTCCCAATTGGACGTGCTGAAAACAGCCCAGGAGCAGGTGAACTCCGTAAGAACTCTGAATTCAGGCATTAACCAGCGACTAAACTCATCAAAAGACTATTGGAGTAATTTCAAGGGGGTCATGGAAACTCAACTTTCGAGTGTTCAAGATGTAGACCTTACGCAAGCGGCGGTGGAATTTCAAAAGGCCCAGCTCGTCTATGAAACCACCGTTGCTCTGGCCAATGAAATGCTTCAAAATACCTTGCTCAACTTTTTGAAATAATCAGATGCGGATACTAACCCCTTTATTCATGATCATTTTCTTCCTTGCGGGTCTATTAAATCCTTTGTTGGGTTTTGAGGCGGACGGCTTGATCCGGTTAAAAAAAGCGGGAATCAGTGAAAATATCATAGAAATGGTGTTAAATGAAAAATTATTTGAAACCTGTGCGTTAACTGCTGACGATATTATCCAGTTGAAGAAGGCGGGTTTCACCGATACTTTGATTTCAGCCTATATTTGGCGTCAATCCTTGCTGGGAAGGGACAAAATCAAAGTTTACACCAATACCAGAGGTTCCTCATCCATTAACCGAGTCACTCTTGAAGATCTGGAAAGATTGAAAGAGGACGGTTTCAGCGATGACATTATCAAAGCTGTCATCGCCTCCCAAACAGATGGAAACTCAAGCAACAAACAAAATCATATTCTCAAAATGTTCGAGAATATGGAGCTTTCCGTTCAAGCTGGAAAATCAGAACATGAATTCGGCCAATAGCCCAACACTTATCAATTATTTTCTCAAGCCCGGCTATATTTTCCTGGCTGAAAAACCAACGGTCATTTCCACGGTTCTGGGGTCCTGTGTTTCGGTATGTATTTACGACAGGAAACTGAAAACAGGCGCCATGAACAGGTTTCAATACCCTGTGACCGCAGACCGCAATAAAACAACTGCCTCTTTCGGCAATGTGGCCACCATCGCCATGATCAGAATGATGGAAAAAAACGGGTCCCAAAAAAAACACCTGGAGGCCCAGATTTTGGGCGGAGCCCATAATCCTGAAATTTCAGAACGGAATATCGGCAGGGAAAATATTAAAACCGCTGTGAGCATCTTGTTGAAAGAGGGCATTTCCGTGGCATCAAGAGACGAAGGCGGAGAAAAAGGCCGGAAGGTGGTTTTTAACACTTTTACCAACGAGCTGATGGTTTTCAAAGTGGAAAAACTCAGATCGTCCGACTGGTTTCCCTATGAGGGGAACAGGTAGTGAAGGACCGGCTTTCCCGTGGAACGATCTTTTAATCTTCTTGGGAATTGAGGTTCTGATGGGGCAACAGATCAACGATTGACGGGAACTGGGATAGGTGAAGCCCTGTGGTTTCCATAGACCTCGTCAATTGAGAAAGGTCGATCCTTTCAATTTCCAAACCTGCCTGGAATTGACTCATGATGATATCCGCAAGATAAACAACATGAGAAAGATTCGAGCCTGATTTTGATTGATCGGGATGGTGATGAAACCGGATGGTATCCACATAAACATCCGGCAGCCCCCATCTTTCAGCCAGAAGAGCGCCGATTTCCGAGTGATCTATGCCAAACGTTTTCCTTTCTATTTCAAGCATATTCATGCTCTCATTATTTTCCTGCCTGTAGAGATAGGGATAGGCTGAACTCATATATTGGTCCAGAACCACCTTGCCGATATCATGCATCAAACCAGCCACATAAGCCATGCTTGCTTCTGATCCACCGATCCCGGAGGCGATTTTTTCCGTGATAATCGCAGTTCCAACCGCATGATGATACAATCCGCCTTTGCATATGGAGTAACCGAAGTCTGTTTGACTGAAATAATTTTTCACGGCCGCAGAAAGAACCATCTGAATAAATCGATTTCTTCCTAGTAAAACCAGCGCGTCTTCCAGGGATTCAATTCTATGGCGAAGCCCGAACATGGCGGAATTGCATATTCTCAGGGTTCTTGCACTGAGCACCTGATCTTTTTTTACTTCATCTGCAATCGTTTGCGTACAGTAAGTATCATTATATATGATCCTTAAAACCTTGAGGGCCACCTGGGGGATGGGTAGAATTTTGTCGATGCTTCGTTCCACTCGCTTCCTGTCCGGTACCGAAACGGTTTCCTTTGAGCAGGTTTTGGTGTCATAGGAAGGTTCTATCTTTACTTTTAATTTGGATAGATCCATGCTCAGGGAACACGTGAAAACTCCTCCTGTTTCCGAAGCTTCGATGTCCAGCTGATGCTGGTCAACAATATTTTTCACAATCTCGCTGGTTTTCCCGCCGATATCCAGAGCAAGATCCTGCTCGTTGATGGGCCCAACCAGAGCCCCACCAGCGATGACCACCCGCATGGATTCCTTTTTTGCCCCTGCATCCAATAGGGCTTGTATGAAAAGGGGCATTCCGGTTGAAGCATATCTTTCAGGATGGTTGGCCATATTCAAGGAAACGGGCTCAGGCAGTAGAAGATGAAGCAGTCCTCCAACACGGTTTTTTTTATCGTAAATAGCTACCCCCACACAGGTGCCAAGAATGGCTTGAAGGATCAAAGGTTCCGATTTTAAAACAATATATTGCCCGGATGCCACATATTTAATTTTGGGTTGAAACATTCTCTTGAAATCCTGTATGATGGGTTGATAAGAACCCAAATATTCAAAAAGGCCGAAAATGGAAACCTGTATTCACTGCAAATACTACTTCATTACATGGGACTCAAAACGGCCCCACGGGTGTAAAGCAATGGGCTTTAAAAGCCGGGAAGTTCCCTGTGTGGTGGTCCGAAAATCATCACAAGGACTGGATTGTCTTCAATTCAAAAGGAAAGATGATAAATCAAAATAAGGCAGTGTTTTTTCCAACTGAAAAAACACTGCCGTCATGTCCTGATGCCTGATATGGTTATTCGGGATTTTAAAAGCTTTGCAGCTCTTTTTCATCCAATGGGATCACCTGTTCAGGTCTTATTTCGTTTTTTGATGCATAATCCACAGCATAACCCAGTCCATCTCCTTGGTTTTTACCATATCTCAGACTTTGTTTCGGTTTGCTGTAGGCTTGTGAAGCAGCTTTAACCGGATGATATTCTTCCTGCTCATTTTTCATCCGGGCATCTTTTCTTCGGGTTCCGCCTCCCACCAGCGTTTTCATTTCATCAATCATATACTTCATTTGCTGTGCCTGGGCGCTCATTTCTTCAGAAGCGCTCGCTGTTTCCTCGGACGTTGCTGCGTTCTGCTGAACCACCTTGTCCATTTCGGTGACCGCATTGTTTACCTGAAGGATTCCCTGGGCCTGTTCCTTTGACGCAGCAGCGATTTCAGCCACCAGTTCACCAACTTTTTTGGAGCTTTCCGAAACCTGGACAAAGGAGTTGTTTGTCTTGCTGACCATATTTGAGCCGTCTTTTATCTTTTTAACCGTCCCCTCAATGAGAAGGGATGTATTCTTTGCAGCTTCGGCAGCTCTCATAGCCAGGTTTCTCACCTCGTCCGCCACCACTGCAAAACCGGCTCCGGCTTCACCTGCCCTGGCGGCTTCAACGGCTGCGTTCAAGGCCAAAAGATTGGTCTGGAAAGCGATTTCATCGATGGTTTTAATAATTTTTGAGGTTTCATCACTGGCTCTTGATATCTCCTCCATGGAACGGGTAAGAGCCGTCATGGATGCGTTGGCATCAACAACGATGATGATTGCTTCTTTCATCAAGTGATCCGCCTGTTTGGCATGTTCGGCATTCTGTTTTGTCATGGAGGACATTTCTTCCAGAGAAGAAGAGGTTTCCTCGATTGAGGCCGCCTGCTCGGAGGACCCTTGCGACATGGTCTGGCTTGATGCAGATACTTGTTCGGATGCTGAAGCCACTTGCTCTGCGCTTTCCCCAAGGCCTTCAATGATCACGGAGAGAATGTTGTTGATTTTGGATGAAACCACCCACCCGAAGACAAGGCCGGTTCCGATCACCAGAATGGAAATGATGGTGATCAGCATACTGGATGATTTCTCCATGCTTTGGGCTGATTGGGATGCCACAAGAATCTGTTCATTGGCTTTTGTCCTGATCTTTGCTATGGCGTTTTCAAGTTTGTCCAGCTGAGGATTGAGCTCTGCTTCAACAATCCGGTCTATTTCTTTATCCAAAGTTTTGATAGCTTGAATGTTTTCAATTGCCTTGTTGGCTTTCTCCTTATACTTTGCAAACTCAGCCTTGACTTCAACGCTCTGGCTCGGATCCACCGCATACATGAAGACTGACACGTTGGTGTCTGAAATCAATTCCGTAAATCCCTTGAGCAAATCCACATTCATGCTTCCCAAAAGAGCTTTTTCTTTCTGTTCCAACTCCTCAACATAGAACTGCTGTGTGGAGGATGTGCCATAACCGGCAAATTTTGCCCTTAGCTCAACCATCTCCTTGATCGTTCCGGTATTGCCATCAGCGCCATAGCTTCCCAAATCACTAACCGCTTTGAGGAATTCCGCTTTTTGGGCGATAAAACCCTCAAATATTTCCGAATAGGCTTTGGACTCCATATTGGCTTTTTTAATGAACCCTTCTATTTCTCCGCCGGAGACAGCTTTTTCCACAGCGATTCCTTGGAAATCGCCAAGATCCTTTCCAAGGTCGGAATTGCCATTAAGAAGAGCCCCGTTGAGCTTCTTGTATCTTTCCATATTGTCATGGGAAAAAGCAATTTTCTCTTCAAAGAGCTTCTGATCTTTTTCGATGGCGTGAATCCCGTCGATGTTCATTCTTTCATTCAGCAGGGCCTGAACCATGGCCGCCGAGACCTGCTGCTGTGGAACGTGCATACTTGGGATCTCATGATAAGTGTTTGCCATAGCCTTGAATCGGGAAATCAGGACCGCCGATAACCCCGTAATAAGAAGAGAGAGGACGACGGTCATTAAAATGAGTCTTTGTTTTATGGTTAAATTCTTCATAGCTTTCCTTTCAAAAATACAA
>VMSV01000013.1 GCA_013791935.1 Desulfobacteraceae bacterium
GGTTTTTACGCCGAAGGTTTTAATTTCTTCCATGACCCGAAGGCCAACCTCCAAAGAATCTTTGCGATCATCGGGAGCACATGAATGATCCCCATACCAGCCGGGATATCCGAAAACAACGTGTTCATGCATCAGGGTAATGCCTAAGGCATCAGGTGAAATGGGTCCCGTAACTGTATTAACCTTGGGTGTCTTCATAGGTTCTCCTTTTGGTGTTTTAGTGAGTTCATGGTTTGCATAGGATGTGTATCTTAATTATTTTTTATATCCTGCAGCAGAGCATGAATCAACTCATAAAATAACTTTGCAAGAACGCTGAGTCATTATTTTTCTAAACAAGTGGGGTATGGTGTGGGGTGCTGGAATCTTGATCCAAAAAAAAGGGCTTGGAATTTCTTCCAAACCCTTAATGTTGTTTTGGTAGCGGGGGCTGGATTTGAACCAACGGCCTTCGGGCCGAATTATCAGGTTAAAAAGGGGAATTCAAGATGTTCTCGAGAAA
Source organism: Desulfobacteraceae bacterium (assembly GCA_013791935.1). Classification (GTDB taxonomy): domain Bacteria; phylum Desulfobacterota; class Desulfobacteria; order Desulfobacterales; family UBA5616; genus VMSV01. The sequence goes on from VMSV01000013.1 coordinate 503, forward strand.
AAGGATAAAAACAAAATATGCTGGGGTGTATTTCGTGGACGGCGTGTCGGCTTCCGGGAAATCCGAGAAGATTTATTTTATCCGTTATCGGAAAGATGGGCGGATGGTGGAGGAAAAAGCCGGGAGGCAATTCGCCAACGATATGACCCCGGCCAGGGCAGCGGGTTGATGGACAGCAACTTAAAAATGATGAGCGTCGAGCTATTAAGGAGGTTGAGAAAAAAGCCCTTGAAAGCAAATGGACTATAAAAAGGTTATGGGATGAGTATGAGAAAAATCATCCAAGCGGAAAAGTAATGGTTACGGATAAAAACCGTTTCGGTTTAAAGAGGCCGATCTTATCAAGGAATTTGAAAAAAACCAAGGCAAGCTATAAAATGATAATAATCGAATTTCTAAATAATAAAGCACTTTATTTAAACTCTGAAAGGCAGGAAAAGCAACTGTTGGCAGGCCGTTACAAATCACACGCGCCGGATTCCAGCCTTCTCCATCTGGCGCATGAGGCCTGGAATTGTCTGGCGAAGCTGGAATTGATTTTGAGGGATGAAAAAATGAAATTCCCCGAGGGAGGTCGATATTCCAAACATCCGAGTGATATCTCAAGATAAACGGCATGGATCACGACCACGCATCATCATGCGCGAGTGCTTTGGCAGGGTCAAAACCGCTTTCACGGTTTTCAGCAAATTCGGCAAGGGCTGTGTCCTCCCGAAGCTCCATGGTTTCCTTGATCAGATCACGGGCCACCGTCATGGCGTCGATTCTTTTCCAATCGGTCCGAGGTTGCTTTTTTATGTCTTTCCTGTTCACGTTTGTTTGCCTTTCTTACAGAAAAACTTTGTATGAAATGTTCAATGCCTTTCCAAACCTTTTCGCCATCTCCTTACCTATGGGCCGTTTACCATTTTCCATTATATCTACGAACCCCAAGGATTTCAATGCGTCAACCGCCTCATTCCTCTTCACGGAAGGTCCTAAAAAACGTAGTTCCACTGCGGCATTGTCAGTAGGGTGCTTTTTCGTGAGTGCCTGCATAACTTACCTCCACCAAACGCACCGATCCGGGGAGTCTGCTTATTTGTTTTTCGGCTCTTTTTGTCACGGTGACCGTCCATCCCATAGTTTTACTGGAAAATGCGGTTGCTGAAGCGGTTTTGGATATGAAGTTGGCCTTTGCCATTGAAGAAGGTGATTCGGGTTAAACCAAAAGGAGGCTCATCAGACTCTCGCAACTGAAAACAATTAATAGCATAATATTGGAAAAGATTGTTTGATGATCCGATAATTTAACGGCAATTCTCCGATTAAAGGAACGACTTTTTTTACCGAAAGCCTGAAATTCACATCTTTTTTTTTGTGGATGGTAATGGCGCTTGTATGATGTTGAGAGGGTTTGATTATCCAGAACTGCCAGTTGTTCGGCTGATGAGATTGATTACCGGAAAAAGATATCCTGATTGGCTGGTCCTCTTCTTTTAGATGAAAAGAAAATTCATCAAGTGGTATGGAAAGCCCCTTACCTACCGCTTTGACAAAACTTTCTTTTAACGTCCAATATGTGAAAAAACGTTGTTTGCGTTCAGCTTCCGGAACTGAATAAAGATCACTTGCTTCTTGAAGAGAAAAATATTTATCAGCTATGTCAACTGAGATATTTTGCTTTGTAGTATCTTCTACATCAACACCGATATCTTCTTCAAGGGCCACAGCACAGGCCACGAGCCCATCCGTATGTGAAATGTTGAAACGAATGGGCGGCATTCTTCCTGTAAAAACAACCTCAGGTTTTTCATATTCATTGTTTGAAAAGCGCCACAGTTCAGGGTTAATATCGAAATAACGGGACAGTGTGGTACGGACTAAAGCTCTGGTTATTAAGAACTGATGCCTGTGTTTATGAAAATGAAACCTTTGCATTTTCTGTTTCTCTGAAATGGAGAGATAATTTTCATATGCTGACAAAAGACCCGGGTCATTTATCTCATCAGAAAAGGAAAACCAGAGATCAATTCTACCCGTCTCCAGCTTAAGTTTTGGTATGTAATGTTTCATTGTCTGGACACTAACTCATTTCTTTGACTACTATTGTGTTATCATTCGATATTTTATCTATGAGCTTGTTGTATGGGTCAATACCGGCACGATAGGGTTCTTCATCGACTATGATTTCAATCTCCGTTTGGGGTTGAGTTAGCCTATGTTTTTTTAAGTAAAGTTCTTTTTTACCCAAAGCAATTTTTCCTTCCGGTTGACCGCTGAATATCCCCACATCCATCCAATCATTGATGGGGATTTCAGATTCATTCCCAAGTTCATCTGCACGAAATTTTTTGGAGGCGACTTTCAGCAAAACCCTGTATTTACCGTCTTGAGTTTTCGTGTAGGTGGCATCAATGGATTTATTGTCATACAGTGTGATGGTTTCAAACATGTCTTCAATGATGTATTGAAGTGATTCTGGAGTTGCTTTCTTTATGTAGGACAAGAATTCCGGGGAATTTGTGTATGGCGGTTCCTGATAAGCCACAGTCTTTATATAATCCGCCAACGCTCGATTGAGATTTTCTTCACCAACATAATCCTTCAACGCATACATCACAACGCTTCCCTTGTTGTAATGGAGATATTGCTGATTTTCCACCAACAACAATGGTTTTTCATTTCGCCTTTCTCTTGCTCTCCCGCGAAGGTACTGGTCCAATTCATATTTCAAAAACTTACGCATGTGGTCTTTTCCGTATTCTTTTTCCATGACCATCAAGGCGGAATACTGCGCCAGCGTCTCCGACATTAAGGTTACACCCTGCACAGCCCCCCCTGCAACTTGATGGGCCCACCATTGATGGGCGACTTCATGGGCGGTTACATAAAATACATAGTCAATATCATCTGCTTCTTTAATCCGGGCAATAAATCCGATCGACTCCGAGTAGGGTATGGTGGTGGGAAAGGATTGGGCATAGTTGGCATATCCCGGGAATTCCACAATTCTAAGTTGCTTGTGCTGGTACGGGCTAAAATTGGCTGTATAATAATCCAAGGATTTTTTGCAGGCATCGATCATCCTCTCTATATTGTATGGATGTTTCTTATCATAATAAATCTCAATATCCACATCATTCCATTTTTCGCGCTTAACCAGATACTTCGCTGATAGAAACGCGTAGAAATTCCAAATGGGATTTTTCACCGTATAGTGAAAATATCGCCGTCCATGTTCCATCCATTCCTTTTGAAGGAGGCCGGGCGCCACAGCAATTTGATCTGAAGAGGTGCTTACGGTTGCATCAAAAGACACGCGATCTGAATCATTGGCAAAAGGAAGTGTCATGCGGGCATCGATGTCGTCTACCGCGGCCATACGTTCTTTTGGGGGCAAACCCATTTTTTTTCGGGCATTTGGATCGGAGAGATCAAAATTATCCATATAGCCGATATGCGGGAACAAGGTCTTATTGGTGATAAACGCGCCGTTATAAAAAATACCGTTGCGTACATTCGCACCTTCGTTTGTAAAACCGGAATCCAGTGCTGATATGTTAAAAGACATTCGCAAATCGTCTGACGGCATCATGGGGGATTTGAGTTTATAGGAATAATACCCGAATATGCGGTCCTCTTTTTCTAAAAGACTGCCCGGAACCCGGACCTCATTAACGGTCATTTCAGGGTTGATCCATAGATATATAGTATCAACTGGGCCATTGGTTTTATTTTTAAAAACATAAGCGCCACGAACATCCACTCGTCGTTCATCGGGGTAAATATCCACTTCGCATGTTACGTCTGTAATTCGCGGCTGCGGCATATTTTTGATGTGCTGGTAGATCAATTCATGCTCCGTACCATACTCCAGGATATCCCGCCGGGTTTTATACACATTCAATACATTGGTATTATAATAGATGTAAGAACCGCAAAGTACGGCGCCGATCAATGCAAACCCGGTGATGGCGGCGACCGGTTTTGTGAATCTCTGAATGGATGATTTTAAACGAATTTTCAACCTGTCTTCTGCACCCCTCACCCATAAAAGGTGACCTATGATCAGAAGCAGAATGGAAATCCACCCCCAATAAGAAAAAAACCAAATCGAAGGACTTACAAAATGACCATAACCGTTCATATCGGAATACCGTGCCGGTGGAGCAAAACCGAAACGATATAAGTAATGCTCCATGCTCGAAACCCCCGGCATTAAAAGTTGAAACGCGATATAGCCGCCCATGAGCATATGTCCGATATATTTGTTTGCTGCAACAACATTAAAAAGGATGGCAAGGACACAAAAGAACACCAGCTCGGGAAACCAAACGAGAAACAAGCCTTTTAGATACAAAAGGAATTCAAAATGATAATACCCCTCAATCACCTGGAGCAGCATCATGGACACCATAAAAACAAGCATCATCAATGCGGCAACCCCTACCAGAGCAGTTAACTTGGCCATCATGGGAAGCCAGTCGGGAATTGGCTGGCTGTCATACAACCCATCAAGTTTGAGTTGACGTTCTCTCCAGATCATTTCTCCGGCATAAATAATAATAACGATCGTTAATAATATTTGGAATCTTCCATAAAAAGCCTTAACCGCCAGTGCGGTAACCGGGAAGGTTTTTGTACCATAAATTACATTGCCGGGAGAGCCGAGGATAAAATTCAATAAAACACCCATCAAACAAATGACGATAAAGGAACGGCTTTTGATAACGCTTTGAAGCTCGACAACTACACTATTGAGAAACTGTTTAAGATAAAGGGCCATGGAAAATTGTTGTGTTACATGAGGGAGGGTCAGCTTTGTTATCGCTTCTTTTGCTATAAGTCTCTCAGTCTTGGCTTTCTTCTTATGTTTGAATAATAATGGTTTTTCCACTGAAAATTGAAAGCGAATATAGCTATTAAAGAGCAGGATAAGCGATAGAGAAATCCAAAGAATTCGGTTGTATAAGATACTTCCGGAATAGGGCAATATCCAAGTATTTTTCTGGGCCGGGGTCCAGTATTTCGTTATGCTGCTGAATGCTTCGCCACCCAATGGATCAAGAAAACCGGATAGGAGCTGGTATTCTAAATTTTGTGCTATATGACCGGCAATAATATGTATCACAACAACAGATATAATTCCCACATAGGTATAAAGCATACTTCGTGTCCATGTGGATAAGGCAAAACATATGGCCCCTATAATGAACAGGTTTGGAAGTATAAATAGTACGATAGCTTGAATATACGTTGACATCATAAATGGGCCAAGTCTATCCGGCGCCACCCAGGGCATGAACTCAGCGCTCATCAAACCTAAAATACTCCCGGATATGATCATAAAAGAGATCACCAGCCCGCCGCAAAACCTGCCCATGCTGAAGTCGAACTTGGAAACAGGAGCAGTATAAAAAGATGAAAATGTATTCAGTTCATAATCGCGAATAAAACTTGATGAAATAAATGCCGGAATAAGAAACATACTTATAAATGTGAATAACCATAAAATCGCAATAACAACATATGGCGAGTTTTTGTGCATATTGCCGCCAAGGCTATATATATTAACTGAAGCAAAACTTAAAACTCCAAGGGAGATTAAAAAGAATACAGCGAATAAAATGTATACTGTCGGGCGCTTTAAATGGTATTTCAGCTCGAATGATAAAATTTCCCGGAACATGTCGTATTCTCCGTTTTTCCATTGTTATTAATCCGGAAACATCAAGGTTAAGGATCAAACATAATCGGAATCGGCCCTTATTAGGGTGGACACATAGGTCCGCCGCTACGATTGTTAGAACGCTGTAGGGGCAGACCTATGTGTCTGCCCAATCAAATTACGGTCCTACCATTATTGATGTGTGAGAAATACACATCCTTCAGATCCGGCTCAATGGGCTTAAACCCATCGTCGGGTTGGGTATCGCAAAAAACATGAAGAACCGGTTTGCCTGCCACAAAGGCCGTGGAGATGACCTTATATTTCCCTTTGTAATCCTTGAAATCTTCTTTATTTATTGTTTTTTCCCAAATTTTCCCCTTTAAAGCATCAATCGCTTTTGCGGGCTCACCATTTAAGAGGACTTCTCCTGAGGCAATAATCGCCATTTGGCCGCATAATTCCTTAACGTCTTCAACCATATGGGTGGATAGGATAACAATGACACTCTCCCCGATTTCTCCTAATAGGTTGAGAAAACGGCTTCGCCCTTCAAGATCCAAACCCGCAGTGGGTTCATCAACAATTATCAGTTTGGGATTGCCTAAAAGCGCCTGGGCAATACCCAACCGTTGCTTCATACCGCCGGAATATCCCTTTAATTTTTTCTGGCGATGATCATATAAGTCTGTTTGATGAAGAAGGTAAGCTACCATCTCCCGGCGCTCCTGTTGATCGCCAATCCCTTTTAATATCGCAAAATGATTCAGCATATCCTCAGCCGTGATGGATGGATACAATCCAAACTCCTGGGGTAAATAGCCCAATATTTTGCGGACCTCTTGTTTCTGTTCAAGCACGTTCAGATCACCCATCATGATACTGCCCTGGTCAGGCGCCTGAAGCGTTGCGATAGTACGCATCAACGTGGACTTTCCCGCGCCATTCGGGCCAAGAAGCCCGAACATACCGGTTGAGATGGTAAGATCAATATTCTTTAACGCCTCCACCCCATTTTCATAAGTCTTGGATAGATTCTGGATTTTGAGTTCAAGCATTGTTGTTTAACTCCTGTTGTTTTTTCGTTCAGTATAATACTCCAAGCGGAAAGTTGCCGGAGATAAAGGAAACCATCAATCCACAAGTCAGGGCATAAATTCCCAATGGCGGACCTTTGATTTGATTCGGCTATTTTGCCATAATACGAGCAACCGGAATAAAATATATGCGACAGACGTCATAATTGCCCATCCGGTAATACTACCATAGCCGAAAAACAGAACAACCAGCAGCGGGAATGAAGCCACCATCATGATTGCTATCTCGGTGCTGAATTCACTGTTCGCATGTGCCGAGGCAAACGGAAGCCGCGTGCGGGAAATTATCGCCAATGTCATTCCCACCAATCCGATCACAAAGATAAATACGCTATGGGCAATGGCATGCCATACATTATGAAAGAAAAATGACAAGATCGTCGCCAGGGTGATACAGGCCGGTAAATAGAAGAAAAGTATGCTCAATCGTTTGGTCGCGGTTACCAGCTTTAACCTGTTGGCGGGAGACGCATGAAAAATCCATGCCCCCTGCCATGAGTTTGATTTTAAAACCTCTGCATAGATAACCATAGGTAGCAGTAACATCATCCAGTAGAGAAAAAAACCACTCATCCTTTCTTTTAATGTACCGCCGATAAACGGGTCCACAAATGTCGCGCCATCATCAAGTGTGACAAAAATCCCCATGGCAATAAAACAGAGGACATTGAGACGGAAATGGTTATCATGGGAAAACTCAGCTTTTATTAACAGGGCCACCGCACGATCTTCAAAGCCGGTAATTCTGTGCCATAATTGAGTTAAGGCGGACGGTATTTTTCTCTTTGGTTGAATCTCCTTGATCGTTCGCGTTCTCGACAAATATTCACCGTATTCAGGAGACAGATATTTGAGTACGGATCGCGCTAAAAAATAAGCAAACAAATATACTGCTGCTGTTCCCACTGCCGTTGGCCAGCTCCAGCCGTCAAAGATCAAACGGTACCATCCTGTCAGCCAGTATGTGGGAAGGAACTTGAGCCATAATGCAGATGTATCCGTATGGTTAAGTAATTGCTCAAAATCACTGAGAAGCAGCGACATCGAATAGAAGATGACCATCATCCCCAGTGGAATGATGCCGAAGAACAGTTCCAGTCGTTTTTGACTGATCAATTTCAATGCCAGCGTATACATCACAATCAAAATCGATGCGCCGGTAATGTTCGAGATCAAAAAAACAACAGGGATAATAAGGACCAGCCAGGGATTCTGATAAATAATGGTTACGACTATGGTCGGAATAATTGCCTGCGAGGCCGTTAAGATCCCTGTAAAAATAAAAAGCAGCAGAACTTTTGCGACATATAATGTTTTTGATGATACGGGTCTCGGTCCGATAATTTCATAATCATCCGGCGAAATCAAAGAATGGATGAATACCAAAAGCACTTGCATGCCGACAAATGCCATGGAAAGGGCGCCACTTAAAACCAATGCCAAAAATAACGTCGATTTAATCCGGATGAAAAAAAAGAGCAGAGCAACCGATAAGACCATGTTCAGGCCGATCATAATCAGCTGACTCCACAGACTGCTTGTTTTGCTGAGAACAGAGAATGGATTAGACTCCCCGCGCCATTCTCGCAAAAGGCCATTCTTGACCAGAGTGTATAGCTGCCGTAAATCGATTGATGGGTTTCTATTCATTTGCAGCTCTATCCGATTGGCTATTGATGATGCGAGCATTTTGATCGGCACGTTCAGTAATGTTCTTGGCCCCGGTCAGAAAACTAAACGCCTGATCCAATGTCTGAGCATTGGCTTGCTTCATGATTTCTGACGGCGTACCCTTGGCCAGCGCATGACCATTTTTCATGACCAGCATGCAATCAACCAGTCGTTCAACGACGTCCAGCACATGTGAACAGAAAACAACCGCCTTGCCATGCCTGGTTTCCGCCCGTAAGAACTCTTTCAGGACCGACACTGTATTTGCATCCAGTCCTGAAAAGGGTTCATCCAGAATAATCATGGACGGGTTATGCAATATCGCAGTGATGATCATCAATTTCTGCCGCATTCCTTTGGAGTATTCACGGATGATCTGTGAACCATTGGGATTGAGCTCCAGCAGCGCCATCATCTGTGTCGCCGTTTGCATCACCCGGTCAGGATCCAAATGATACAGATTGCCGATGAACTTTATGTATTCTTCCCCTCTGAGGTTTTCGTACAGATGGCTGGTCTCCGGCACATACCCGATATCGGCCTTATATTCCACATCTCCGAATGCCACCGGATGGCCGTTGAAAGTGATTTTTCCCTTATCCGGTTTGATCATGCCCAGAATCATGCGAATCGTTGTCGTCTTTCCAGCGCCATTGGGCCCAAGAAGTGCAAATATTTCCCCCGGCTGAACCGAGAAGGATAAATCATCCACTGCTTTGGTTACTCCGAAACTGCGCGCGAGGTTCTCCACTATAAGCATGTGTCACCTTTCAGAACTTCTCTGTTAATGGATTCCAAGCTTGATCAGTGATTAAAAGTTTATAATCACTGATCAAGTTTTGAACCCGTAGCCTCAAGGAAATGAAACCGCGTCCCAAGAGGAGATGATTGAATTTAAAAGAAAAGGGGTCAGTTCTTCAAAAGAAAAGGGGTCAGTTCTTCATTCTTGACAGACAAAATGAAGTGTGAAGAATGAAGAACTGACCCCTATGTCTTCTTGTATCGCAAAAAACATGAAGAACCGGTTTGCCTGCCACAAATGCTGTGGATATGACCTTATAGTTCCTTTTATAATCCTCGCAGTCTTCTTTATTGATGATTTTCTCCCAGATCTTTCCCTTCAAATCATCAATGGCTTTTGTGGGTTCACCCTTTAAGAGGACTTCTCCTAAGGAAATGATCGCCATTTGGCTGCATAATTCTTTAACATCTTCAACCATATGGGTGGATAGAATAACGATAACATTCTCTCCGATCTCACCAAACAGGTTTAGAAAATGGCTGCGTCCTTCAAGATCCAGACCGGCCGTTGGCTCATCAACAACAATCAGCTTGGGGTTGCCCAAAAGCGCCTGGGCAATACCCAACCGTTGCTTCATACCACCGGAATATTCTTTCAGTTTTTTGTGGCGGTGACAATACAGGTCTGTCTGATGAAGAAGATAAGCGACCATTTCCCGGCGCTCATTTTTATTTCCAATCCCTTTTAATAATGCAAAATGGTTTAGCATATCTTCTGCCGTGATAGTTGGATACAAACCAAATTCCTGGGGTAAATAGCCCAATATTTTGCGTACCTCCTGTTTTTGCTCAAGCACGTTCAGATCACCCATCATGATACTGCCCTGGTCTGGCGCCTGAAGCGCTGCGATAGTATGCATCAAAGTAGACTTGCCTGCGCCATTCGGGCCAAGTAGACCGAACATGCCGGTTGGAATGGTAAGATCAATATTCTTTAACGCCTCCACGCCATTTTCATAGGTCTTAGATAGATTCTGGATTTTGAGTTCAAGCATTGTTCATCTCCTGTTTTTTACCATTCAGCATAACGGCGGGTGTCAAGATAGATGTCATCTGATCCGCAATTAAGCTGCTTCTTTAAAAAAATACTCTTGGGCAGCTTTTTCCTTGGCAGGGTTAAGCATAACCAAGTGCACCGGATTCCAGTTACGTGTTTGTCGCGACTATCGGTTCGGATGGCGACGACGGGCTTTTTCATATACAGACCGGCGGTTTGCCAGAATATTGAACTCACGGCCATAGTGACGATCATCAGGGCTGACAAAACGGGGGTTCCATCTCTTCCGAAGAACTAAACAACTACCGACTAAAGTCGGAAGGTTAAAAACCAAGTGCTGAAAGCACGGATACGGGTCCAAGGCCCGTTTTTCATGAATCAGTCTTAAAATTATCATCCGGAGGTTTTGGCTCAAAATGATGTTCAAGATAATTCTTTATCATCTCATCCGTTATTTGACCGGATGTTACACAAAAAAACCCTCGTGCCCAAAAATGGCGGTGTGACCGTATTATAAACTATGGACTGACAAGATATTGAGTAAGCATAATAAAAACGAACGCAATTAGATTATGATACATATGGATATATGCTGTTATGACTATGGCCTTATTTAATGATTTTTTCTCCCATTCGATAAAGCAGATAGAAAATACTAAAAAAGGCCACCAAAGGACTAAACCCCTGGCCGGAGAGGACAAGGAGTGTATTAGAGCCCATACTACCGCAGAAGCGAAGGCTACTGTAATGGTCTTGCTCATTATCCTATTCAACAACGATAAAATAGGCCACATCATAACAGTTTCTATCCACGGACCGATTAAAATTAAACAAAAATACAAAAAGATAACTGGCATCTTGATTGGTTGGCTTTTACCAGGCATTACGAGAAGAACTATCACGGCAAGTATAACAGTTGGTATCAGTGAAATTAGAAGTGCATTACAAAAATATTTCCATCTGGCCTGGTCAGTTTCGTATAACTGGTGGAGCAATCGCTTCATTCGCTTCTCCGGCTGCATAAAATAGATGAAGTGTTTAGTATGTCTTTTAAAAGGTATTATTTAGTGTTTGAACGGAAAAGGCAGTTATTGGCTTACTCCGGGGTAGGCAATAACTCCCATGAGTAAAATGATGCCACCCCCAATCATTTCTAATAGGCAGTATAAGTTGATACAACTGCTTGTAACCGTTCACGGGAATAGAAAGTAAATTTATGCTATCCAGGCAAAATTTGGCTTCTGTTCTTTGAAATAGGCTTGCATCAAATCGGTGATGACATCGAAAGAGGATTTGGATTTCAGCCGACAAGTTTTCTTTAATGACAAGATTCGTTCAACCCATAGAAAAATTGAAAAAAAGAAAAATTCACTTCATCGAAATTCTGAAACAGATTTTACCCGAAACCGTAATCTTCCCTTTCATATTGCAGGGGATTTTTTAAGGCATTGTCAGGGGGTCATATCAAGACGAGCTTGACAGGTTTTTCAAAAATATCTTCAGCCAAAAGGAAACTTAAACACCAAGCGTTCATTGAACTTAATTTGACCCTGATCCATTATCTGAATAAGACTTTCCTGTAAAAACATGGTTTGGGTTTTGGAAGCTTGGTATTGATGGCTCAATGACACGTCTGCCTTGCGAAGGGGACATCAGTAGGCTATTCGGCAGTCGGAAAGTCCACCAAGGCAGACAATCCTCCACGGCACGCGTATCACAGTTAAATTAACTTGATTTATAAGAGCTTGCTTTTTTGGTGGATATATATAGGTTTTGTATTATTGTCTGTCAATAAAATATTTGATAACAGATGTTTCGATTGCGAAAATTGGTTATCACCTGAATCTTGCATGAAAAATGATCAAATCTCACCAAAGCCTTATGAGAATCCTATTTACGGAAATTCCCGAAACAAAACTATTTACCTGTTTGGTAAAAAGCATGACCGATATTTTATTTTAAAATTCTCAAAATGGGTTTTTATGTGGGGAATAGTGTGGGGCAAAGGATTTTGATCAAATAAAAAAGGGTTTGGAATTTCTTCCAAACCCTTAATGTTGTTTTGGTAGCGGGGACCGGATTTGAACCGATGACCTTCGGGTTATGAGCCCGACGAGCTACCAGACTGCTCCACCCCGCATCAAGATTTGGATATTTAGAACATTCGGTCCGTTAAGTCAAGGAGATTTTGTCGCTTCAGCATATTTGCCAAGCAGCTGAAATAGCCTGGATTGGGTATCGTGGTCATCCGTACGGATCAGTAGTCGTTTGTTCCGGCCGGTTTGTCCGGAAAGCATATCAATTGAAGTTTTAGGCACCTGAAGGGCTTTTGACAAAAACTCAATGCACATTTTATTGGCAGCACCTTCCACGGGCGGGGCGGTTAGTTTCACCTTCAGGGCCTGGCCAAGGATGCCGGTGATCTGATTCCTGGAAGATCTGGGTTGAACGTAGATGGTTATAATCAGCCCTTCGGGTTGGATTTCCAGAAAGGGCAGGGTGGGGGGGTGTTCCGCATTCATGGTTGAATAGCCCTGAATCGGGCGGACACGCAGGTCCGCCCCTAGGATAGGAAATTTTCGATCATTTCTTTTATCTGGTTGTACTCTGTGGTAACCGGCAGGTCCGGATGATCGGCAATGACATTCTCCGGGGGGCGGAACAGAATGCCTTTATCCGCTTCTTTAAGCATGGTGATGTCATTATACGAGTCGCCCACGGCAATAATTTTATAATTCAGGCTTTTTAGGGCTGCTGCGGTTTTCTTCTTCCCGTCCGGCTGTCTTAACTTGTACCCGCTGATTGTGCCATCGGGTTCAATGACCAGGGAATGGCAGAACAGGGTGGGGCGGCCCAGCTTCTCCATCATGGGGCCGGCGAATTGGACAAAAGTATCTGAAACTACAATCACCTGGGTGATGGATCGCAGCCAGTCTAAAAATTCCAAGGCCCCCGGAAGCGGGTCCATGAAGGCGATGACATCGGTAATATCCTTGATTTTAAGATGATGTTCTTTAAGGATCAGCAGGCGCCGGGTCATGAGAACATCATAATCCGGGATATCCCTTGTGGTGAGTTTCAATTCTTCGATGCCGGTCTTCTTGGCCACATTAATCCAGATTTCAGGAATAAAAACACCTTCCAGGTCTGAGCAGACAATATGCATGCGGTTTGCTCCTAACTTTCTTATTTTTAATCGTTGTAATTTTGGTCTTCAATACGAATCAGAACGGTTTTTCCGGTCACCACATCCAGGGCCTGGATTTCGTTCAATGCCTTATACACCTCGATTTCCCTGGCGAGATGGGTCAGCATGACAATGGGGACCGAACCGCTGGTTTCGCGCCCTTTCTGATGGACTGATTTGATGCTGATATGATGATCCCCGAGGATGCCTGAAATCTTGGACAACACCTTGGGCTGATCCTTGGCCGCAAACCGGAAATAATAATGGGTTACCAGCTCATCAATGGGAAGAACCGGCTTGTCCTTTATCCGGTCTGCCTGAAAGCCCAGAACCGGAATCCGGCCACAAGAGCCCGTGATGATGTTCCTGGCGATATCGGCGATATCCCCCACCACGGCGCTGGCGGTGGGCATCATGCCTGCGCCACGGCCATAGAGCATCATATCCCCCACGCAATCTCCGGAAATGATCACAGCGTTCAGGGACCCGGAGATGTTGGAGAGGGGATTTGAAAAAGGAATCATGGTGGGATGAACCCTGGCTTCCAGTGCGTCTCCCATATCCTTGCCGATGGCCAGGAGTTTGATGCAGTATCCGAACTCCCTGGCAAAATCGATGTCCTGCGGGGAAATGGATGAAATGCCTTCCACAAAAATGTCTTTTAGATTGATGCCCGTGCCAAAAGCCAGGGCGGTGAGAATGGCCAGTTTATGGGCCGTGTCCATGCCCTCCACATCCAGGGTGGGATCGGCTTCGGCAAAGCCGTTTTCCTGGGCTTCAGCCAGGGCTTCGCGAAAAGAGCTGCCATCTTGGGATATTTTGGAAAGAATATAATTGCAGGTGCCGTTTAAAATTCCCACCATGGACTCAATCCGGTTGCCCACCAGGGATTCCCGAAGGGATTTGATGATGGGCATGCAGCCACCCACACTGGCTTCATAGGCCAGATCCACCCCTTTTGCCCGGGCTGCGGCAATGACTTCATTCCCGCCATCGGCCAGGAGGGCTTTGTTGGCTGTAACAATGTGTTTCCCGTTTCCAATGGCATCCAGAATCAACTGCTTTGCCACGGTTCTGCCGCCGATCATTTCAACGATGATGTCGATTTCCGGATCATGGATGACGGCCCCGGCATCAGGAATCAGCATGCCTTTTTCCAGCTCAATATCCCTTCGGGAGGTAACATCAATATCGGCGATTCTTTTAAGGTTCAGGAAAGCCCCGATTCTGGAAGCGATCATGTCCCTGTTCTCAATGAGGATCTTGGCAACCCCGGTTCCCACGGTTCCAAAACCCAAAAGGCCGATATTGATCTGTTTCATGAAGTTCCTCCGCATAAGAAAATGAAAATATAGGGAATATAGGCTCTATAAAACCTTTCGAATTCCCCGAATGGCTTGGTTGATTCGCATATCGTTTTCAATCAGGGCAAAACGAACATAGTTGTCCCCGTACTCCCCGAAACCCAGACCGGGTGAAACCGCAACCTGGGCTTCCTTGATCAGAAATTTGCAGAATTCCACCGATCGCAGGTGCAGATACTTGTCCGGTATTTTAGCCCAGACAAACATGGTGCCCTTGGGGCTTGGAATATTCCATCCGGCCCGGTTCAAACCGGTAATCAGGGTGTCCCGCCGCTGGCGATAGGTGTCGCAAATTTCGTGCACGCAATCCTGGGGGCCGTTTAACGCGATAATGGACGCGATCTGTATGGGCTGAAAAATACCGTAATCCAGATAACTTTTAATGCGGCGAAGGGCGGCGATGGTTTCGGGGTTTCCCACGCAGAAGCCCACTCGCCAACCGGCCATATTGTAGCTTTTGGACAGGGAGACAAATTCCACGCCAACATCCTTGGCCCCTTTGGCCTGGAGGAAGCTGGGGGCAACGTATCCATCAAAAACGATGTCCGCATAGGCAAAGTCATGGATGACCATGAGGTTGTGTTCCTTGGCGAAATCCACAATTTTTTCAAAAAAGGCCAGGTCCACCACGGTGGTTGTGGGATTGTGGGGAAAACTCAGAATGAGTATCTTGGGTTTGGGCCAGGTTTGTTTTACCGCCTGAATGAGGTTTTCAAAAAAATCACATTCCGGTCCCATGGGAATTCCCCTCACATCTCCTCCGGCTATGATGGAAGAGAAGGGATGAATGGGGTAGGTGGGATTTGGGGTTAAGACAACATCTCCCGGACGAATGGTCACCAGAATGAGATGGGACAGGCCTTCTTTCACACCGATGGTTACGATGGCCTCGGTATCCGGATTGATGTCCACCTCGAAACGGCGTTTGTACCAGTCGGAAATGGCCAAACGAAGCTTGGTGATTCCCCTGGACGCGGAATACCGGTGATTGTGGTGTTTTTGGGCTGCTTCCACCAATTTTTCCACAATATGGGGTGGGGTCCCCATGTCCGGGTTCCCCATTCCAAGATCAATAATATCATCACCGGAGCGGCGGGCGCTCATTTTTAGTTCATCTACAACCGTAAAGACATATGGGGGCAGACGGTCAAGTCTAGCGAAATTTGTCATGTGTAACCCTCATTTTATTTTGATTTGATCCATGGAAACGAATTGGCAATGGCAGGACCAGAATTATGAACGCCATAAAGCTGCTGAAGCCGGATCAATCGGATTTAATTACAATACCATGTAGTGAAAGTCAAAAAAATTGTTTTGACTTTTTTCAAGCTTCAGTTTAGTTTTTCGAACTAAAAAAGGACAAAAAGATTCTGGAAGAATCACAGGGGAGAATGATGAGCAGATTAACGTATGCAGAAGCAGGTGTGAATATTGATAAGGCCAACGCCTTTATAGAAGATATCAAAAAGATTGCCAAAAAAACACATAAAGCAGGGGTTATCGGAGATATCGGTGGTTTCGGCGGACTTTTCTCATTGAATGTTTCGCATTATGAAAGACCCGTGCTGGTGAGCTCCACCGACGGTGTGGGAACGAAACTTAAAATCGCCGTCATGATGAACAAGCACGACACCATCGGCATTGATCTGGTGGCCATGAGTGTGAACGACATAGCGGTTCAAGGGGCGAAACCGCTTTTCTTCCTGGACTATATTTCCATGGGTACCTTGGACAGAAATGTTGCGGCCCAGATCCTTGAAGGCATCAGCGAAGGTTGCCTTCAGGCAAGCTGCGCACTCATCGGCGGTGAAACAGCAGAAATGCCCGGGTTGTACCATGAGAATGAATATGACCTGGCCGGGTTTGCCGTGGGGATTGTGGACAACAGCAAAATTATCGACGGGTCTGAAATCCATGTGGGGAATCAGATCATCGGAATCGCCTCTACCGGCCTGCACAGCAATGGGTATTCCCTGGCCAGAAAGGTCTGCTTTGAGGAGCTTCATTTAAAAATTGATTCCCGCATTCCTGAATTAGGTTGCACCATAGGAGAAGAACTCCTGAAACCCACCAAAATCTATTCGGAAATCATACACGGCCTTGTCAGAGACCTTCGGATTCTGGGCCTTGCCCATATCACCGGTGGAGGCATAACGGACAATCTCGTGAGGATCATTCCCAAAGGGTGCAGAGTGATCATGAAGAAAGGGACCTGGGATGTTCCGCCGATTTTTTCTTTCCTCCAGGAAGCCGGTAAAATTGAAGACCTGGAAATGCTTCGGACGTTCAACAACGGCATCGGGCTCATCGCCGTGGTTCCCGAGCCCTCTACCCAGGAACTGATGGACAGGCTTGCAGCCATGAATGAAAAGGCTTTCGTGATCGGGGAAATCACCGAGAATAAAAAATCAGAGCAGCAAATTTCCTGGGAATAACATGAGGATAATGAATATTTGGCTGAAACTTTATTGGAAAACTCGCTCTTCTTTTAGCCGGTTTCTAAAACGCCTTGAAAAAGCCGGTCGGCAGAACCCCGTATGCACCCAATGAGGGACAAAAAACAGATCCAGGTAGGATCGAACTAGAAAACAGAACAAATTCAAGGCTGGAATTCACGGGTTAAAGGAATTCCAGCCCTTTTTTTTGTAACCGCTGAACCACGGCATTGAACAAGTGGAAAAAGCCATGATTGTACTGGGCATTGAAACATCCTGCGATGAAACCGCAGCTGCAATAGTGGAAGACGGCAATAAGGTTCTGTCTTCCGTGGTGGCATCCCAGGTGAAATTGCACCATGCCTATGGAGGTGTGGTTCCTGAACTCGCCTCCAGAAAACACATGGAAGTTATTGACCATGTGGTGGAAGAGGCCATGCATGAGGCAGGGGTCCATGGCCGGAACCTTGACGCCATTGCCGTCACCCGGGGGCCGGGGCTCATCGGAGCCCTTCTGGTGGGGTTCAATTTTGCAAAAGGAATGGCCTATGCCATGGGGGTTCCCTGTGTGGGCATCAACCATCTTGAGGCCCATCTGAATGCCATTTTCCTGGAAGCTGACCCGCCGCCCTTTCCCTTTGTGGGATTACTGGTTTCCGGAGGACACACGGGTATTTATCATGTTACTTCCCACACCGACATGGCGCTATTGGGTCAGACGCGGGATGACGCGGCAGGGGAAGCCTTTGATAAGGTAGCCAAAATGCTGAATCTGGGCTATCCCGGCGGTGTGATCCTCAGTGAAATGAGTCGTCAGGGAGACCCGGCCAAAATCCGGTTTCCCAGGCCATTTCTGGATAAGGAGGGTTTTGATTTCAGTTTTAGCGGGCTTAAAACAGCCGTGCGAAGGCACATCGAAACCCATCCGGACACCTACAAATCTCAATTGTCCGATATTGCAGCAGGATTCCAGGAGGCGGTGACGGATGTGCTTTGTCATAAAATCATTACAGCGGCGAAGCAGAGGCATTGCAGTCATCTGGTTTTGGCCGGAGGGGTTGCCGCCAACCAAAGGTTAAGGGAGAGAGTGAGGGAGGAAGCCCAAAAAAGCGGCTTTAAGGCCTGTCTCCCCTCACCGGTCTACTGCGGGGACAACGCCGCGATGATCGCTGCATCAGGCTATCATCATCTTATGGCCGGTGAATCCTTGGGATTTATGGATGATGTTTATTCCAGAGTGAGATACGGCTCTTGATCCTTTGAAACGCTCAACTTAGGTGTAAATTTCTTGGGTTTAGAAAGACTCTTCAGAGATACTTCGATTTTGCCGTCATGATGCGATCCAGGCAGGCGTTGAACGATTCCAACGATTCCCCTTTTTCCCTTTGTTTCAAAAACAACCTGAAAGCGGATTCAATATCAGGACCTTCATGGCAGATCAGCATCAAATCAATTTGAGCTTTGGATACCTGACGAACAATGGTTTCCAAATCGTAATGTTTTTTGATGGCCCCCATGTCCAGATCATCCGTCATCACCAGCCCTCGGTACCCCAATTCCTTCCGTAGAAGATGGCCTGCAATGAAGGGGGACAGGCTGGCGGGCCACGTAGAATCGACTCTGTCATAAAGAATGTGGCTGAGCATCACCCCTGATACTTCACTGCTTATGGCAGCTTTAAAAGGAAGAAGATCAAAGGATTCAAGTTCCTTAAGGCTTGTGCTGAAAATCGGCCGGTCAAGATGGGAGTCCAGGGTGGTCCGGCCGATGCCCGGAAAATGCTTGGCTACCGCCATGATTTTTGAGGCCTGAAGGTTTTTGATCACGGCGGTTCCCAATTCCGAAACCCGGGAAGGGGTGGCCCCGAAAGACCTTTTGGCCATGACACTCGGGATGCTTTTTGGGGCAATGTCCATCACCGGAGCAAAATTCATATTCACCCCGATCTGCGTGAGTTCGGAAGCGGTGACTCGGGCCTGGGCAGCGGCATCCTCAACGGATGAAATTTCCGAAGCCCCGGGTAGTTGTGTGAAGGGCAGGGGAAGCCTGGCAACTGTTCCCCCTTCCTGGTCAATGGCGATAAACAGCGGGGGTTGGCCGCAGATTTTTGCGTAGTCCTGTGCTCTGTCGCAAAGTGTTTTTACCTGGACGGGGGATTCGATGTTTCGCTTGAATAAAATCAGACCGCCGATCTTCAGGGTGTTGATGAGAAATTTTACACTGTCATTGAATTCAAGGCCATCAAATCCGGCCAGGATACGCTGGCCTGCGGCCTGTTTATCGGATAAATCAAAATAATTCATAAAGCCTGCTTTCATATAAATGGAGGGACTTGCCTTCATGGCCTAGGAACATTCTTTTTTCATACCAAATCATGATACGAATAGAAACGCATAATTGCCTTCCAGAATAACTCAAGGGTTTTTTAAAGACTCCATTCCTTATTTGCCGAAAGGAGAAAAGGAAGGGAAGGTTCCTAATATTTTGCAAATTTATGAAATGGTCTTTATGGTGACAGGATGATATAATGCTTTAGATTATAGGAAAGCCGTTACAGGTTCGGTGAAAATTCAGGAAGCGTTTTCTAAAACGCCTAACTCGAAACCGGAAGATGTTCATCGATTTTAAAGCAAAAGGCAAAGGAGGCCCCCATGAATCAACAGAAACTGCATGTGCCAAATATTAGCTGTAAACATTGTGTTATGACTATAAAAAATGAATTGATGGAACAGGAAGGCATGGTGAAAGTGGACGGTGACCCGGAGACAAAAACCATTTCCGTGGCGTGGGACTCTCCCCTGACCCTGGAAAAAATCAAATCCGTGCTCAAAGAAATCAATTATCCCGGTGAGTGAATACGCCGTTTTTCTGTATTTTGCGTCTCTTTGTGAACCTGAAAACGGTTGCAACAACGATAGAGGGAACGATGACCGATCAGAAAATGGTTTTTCCGGTTACGGGCATGACCTGCACCAATTGTGCACAGAACATTGAGCGGGGATTGAAAAAACTACCCGGTGTGACGGAACCAGGGGTGAATTTTGCAACTGAACAGGTTTCGGTGACTTTTAATCCTAAAGAAATAGAGGCTCGTGCCATTCTTCTGGCGGTTGAAAAAATTGGTTATGGCGTTCCCGTATCCCGCGTGGAAATACCGCTGATCGGCATGACTTGCGCCAACTGCGCGGCAAACATTGAACGGGCGCTATTGAAAAAAGCCCCGGGGGTGGTTCGGGCTTCGGTAAACTTCGCTTCTGAAAAGGCCTCAATAGAGTATGTCCCTTCGCTGATTTCCCCTTCAGGACTTGTGGAGGTTATCCGCAAAGCCGGCTATGACGCCGTTCTGACCGAGCCGGGGGAAGAAGGCGACGATTCGGAAATGCTGGCAAGAAAAAAGGAAATTGCAGACCAGACCCGGAAATTCATGATCGGGCTTGTTTTCAGCGCTCCATTGTTTCTCATGAGCATGGGAAGGGATTTCGGTCTTCTCGGGCCTTGGAGCCATGCCCCTTGGGTGAATTTTTTATTTTGGGGTTTGGCGACGCCGGTTCAGTTTTATGTGGGATGGGACTACTATGTCGGGGGGTACAAGAGTTTGAGAAACGGCATGGCCAATATGGATGTTCTGGTGGCTCTGGGTTCTTCAACCGCCTATTTCTACTCTGTGGCTCTTATGATTTATCCTGTCCTTGGAAATCATGTGTATTTTGAAACCTCGGCAGTGATCATCACCTTGATCAAGCTTGGGAAAATGCTGGAATCCAAAACCAAGGGGAAAACCGGCGGTGCCATTCGAAAACTCATGGGACTTCAGCCTAAGACCGCGACCCTGATGGTTGATGAAACTCAAAGGGAAGTCCCTTTGGCCGAGGTGAAACCCGGGGATATCCTTCTGGTTCGGCCCGGAGAGCGTATTCCGGTGGATGGTGAAATCTTGGACGGCGATTCAGCTGTGGATGAATCCATGCTGACCGGAGAACCCATTCCCCTGGACAAGAAAAAAGGAGACCGGGTCACAGGTGGCACTATTAATGCCGAAGGCGCTCTGAAAGTGAAGGCTCTTCGAGTGGGCAGGGATACCGTCCTGGCCCAGATTATTCGCCTGGTTCGGGAAGCCCAGGGCAGCAAAGCACCCATTCAGGACCTTGCGGACCGTGTGGCCGCCATATTTGTTCCTGTGGTCATGGGGGTTGCTTTTACAACCTTTCTGATTTGGTGGTGGGTGGGGGGTGAATTCGTACCTGCCATGATCCGGCTGGTGGCTGTACTCGTGATCGCCTGCCCATGCGCCTTGGGCCTTGCCACTCCCACAGCCATGATGGCCGGAACGGGTAAAGGCGCAGAGCACGGCATCCTTTTTAAAACCAGCTCAGCCCTTGAAAAAGCGGCCCGGCTGTCGATCATGGCTTTTGATAAAACCGGAACCCTGACCCTGGGAAAACCTGTGGTCACGAACATCCTTGTTCTGAAGGATTCACCATACTCCGAAGAACAAGTTTTGGAGCTGGCCGCATCGGTTGAAAACAACTCTGAGCATCCCGTGGGCAAAGCCATTGTAAAGGCTGCGGCAGAAAAGAAAATGAGCCTTTTTAGCGTTTCGGATTTTAAAGCCGTTCGTGGAAAAGGGGTTGAGGCTCGGGTTGAAGGCCGGAGCATCAGGGTGGGCAAACCTCGGTGGATCGAAGAAAGCGGGCTGGATCTGAGCGCATCTTCCGATTTGATTCAGAGTCGGCAATCCCTGGGGCATACGGTGATGGTCATGACGGATAATGACAAGCTCAGCGGGCTGATCTCTGTTTCCGACCCGGTGAAGCCTGAAGCGTTGAAGGCTGTGGATGCCTTGAAAAAGCTGGGTCTTGATGTGGTGATGATTACCGGAGACAACCGACTATCGGCTGGAATCATTGCCGGTGAATTGCATATTGATGAGGTGATTGCAGAGGTCTTGCCGGAAGACAAAGCCGAGAAAGTAAAATCCCTTCAGCAAAAGAACAGGCTCGTGGGCATGGTGGGGGATGGTATCAACGATGCCCCGGCCCTGGCCCGGGCGGATATCGGTTTCGCCATGGGAACCGGTACGGATGTGGCCATTGAAGCCGGGGATATCATCCTTTCAGGCGGTCAGGTCACAGGAGTGCCCCGGGCCATTTCATTGAGCCGGGCCACCATGGCTGTGGTCAAACAAAACCTGTTCTGGGCTTTTTTCTATAATATCATTCTGATCCCAGTGGCTGCAGGAGTTTTGCATCCTTTCCCCTTTTTCCCGCCATTTTTACGAGATCTTCACCCCATCCTGGCTGCCCTGGCCATGGCCGGAAGCAGCCTGTCCGTGGTGTCCAACAGTCTCAGGCTGTATAAGACCAAATTCGAAAAGATTTGAATCCTATCTTATCAGTTCCCGGCTTCGTTGTCTTCAGGCGTTGTGGCCTCGGGAGCTTGGGGCTGATCCTCGGGTTTGGTGGATCGTCTTTCCGGCTGCCGTTCATTTTCTCTTGAGCGTTCCTCCCTGCGACTTTCCTTCTGCATGTTTTGATCCTCGGGCTTGACTTCCCGTATTTCCGGCTGTGGTTCTCTTTCTCTTGAGCGCTCCTCCCTGCGGCTTTCCCTTTGAATGACTTGATTGTCAGGTCTTGAGTGTCCCTTTTCGGGACCCTGCGTGTTTTCCACGGACCGTTGTCCTCTTCCGTTGGGATCATGCCCTCGATTGTCTGAGTTGCCTGAGCGATCGTTACCATTTTTCCCGGGCCGATAATCGTCCCTAATTTGCCTGGCGTTGTTATCCCTTTGCATGGTTTTATCCTCGGTTCTTGAGGGACTGTTTCCAGAATTCTGAACGTTTTCCACGGACCGTTGTCCTCTTCCGTTGGGATCATGCCCTTGATTGTCTGAGTTGCCTGAGCGATCGTTACCATTTTTCCCGGGCCGATAATCGTCCCTAATTTGTCTGGCGTTGCTATCCCTTTGCATGGTTTTATCCTCGGTTCTTGAGGGACCGTTTCCAGAATTCTGAACGTTTTCCGTGGGCTGTTGGTCCTTGCCGTTGGAGCTGCCACCCCGTTTGTTGGAGCGACCATTGACGCTTTGCGGCTGCGGAGTGTTTTCTCTATGCTGCCGGGCTCCATTATCCTTTTGAAGGATTTCATCGTTGGGTCTTGTTTCACGATTTTCAGGACTCTGGACATTTTCCACGGGCCGTTGGCCGGTCTTGTTTTGCTTCCGCCCATTTCCCGGGTCCTGCGTCTTGATTCCCCTGGTTTGAGAATTTTCCCTTCTGCTGGAATTGTCATACCGCCTTTCCAAAGGCTCAACATTGGGGTTCGATTTGGGTTCACGGTACCCGTTCGGTGGGGATTTCTTCTTGGATGTTTTTTGATTTGACCTGTCCATGATCGGAGATCTGGATGTTTTTTCCCGGTCAGGTTCAGACCTTTTTACAGAATCCCCTTTGGGGTTGGGATGGCTCCGGTTTTCCATGGTGCGGCGATCTTTGTTGTATTGGCGAACCTCATCATTCCGACGGGAGAAATCATGACGCTCTTTTTCAGTGGTCGGCCTGAAGCGATAGACATCTGCCTTTGCTTTTGCCGCTTGACTGATCGACATGACAAAAGTGGGTCTCTGATGTCCTGAGGCATGTTGGTTCAGGCCAGACTTATTGCGGTGATCAAATTCCCTTGACGGGCGCATTTCTTCGTGTTTCCGGCGTTCATTAAATCTTGTATTCAAATGGTTCTCCCAATTAGGCTCCTTGCGGTGCTTCCATCTTTGGTGGGCATAAATGGGGTCATAGACCACTCGTCTTGAATGCGGGGAAAACCATGGGTAGATTCCCCGTTGATAGTACCTGGGCGCATAATAATCGCCGAAATAATAATGACTATACCGGGGGCGCATGAACAGGGCGTCATCAAAAACATTCAGACTGATGATAAACCCGGGTGAAAATGAATGATGCAATCCAAGGAAAAAATGCGGTGTAAAATATACCGGCGCGAATAAAACCCCGCGACGTGGAAGGGTATGGTCCCAGTATCCGCTTACATAAAGATATCCACGGGGTGTCCATAAATAATGGGACGGTATCCAGAGCCAGTCCGGGTGAGCCACGGCCCAGAATCCGGGACGCCAGGCATAACGGCCGTGATGCCATCCCCAGATCCCCGGGATCCAGATATAGTCGGGAGAGGGAGCATTGCTGCTCGGGCCGATTTCAACGGATTCCGGTGGTTCCGGCAGGTATTCGGTTTCTTCATCATTCAAACTGAGCCAGTACCCCGAAATCCACTGGTACCCATTTGATACGGGGTTCCAATAACCCGGCACCCACTGTCTGCCCGGAGGGGGTACTCTCCAGAACCCGCTGATCCAGATGTATCCGTCTCTGTCATCATCCCAGGCCCAGTAGCCGGGAATCCACTGAACATCCCCTTCGGGTCTCTGCTCCGGGGCAATTTCATCGATGATATCCGGGGGTTCCTTTGGAGCGGTGATTCCCGGCTCAGGGTCCATGGCTACGGCCGTGGCAAATGCCTCATGAATGGGGCCGGAAGCGAGCACGTTGTAATCTTCAGGCGGTGGTGGTGGCGGTCCGTTCTCAACCGCCCATGCGGATGAAAGAGAAAAGGGCAACCCGACTGTGGATACAGCGAACAAAATCATTAAGAATAGGGTAAAACGTTTGTTTAACATGCATTTCTCCTGGTTCAGGATGGTTTGCTTTTAACATTCTGCACTATAGATGCATTGATGAATCATTTTGTTTACCTAATCATTTGTGAACTTTTTATTTTAAGGTTATGTCTTTGACATTTTGTGCAAGGATCAAGGGTCGTCCCGGTTTTTTACCTTGATTTCTGCAATACAGTTTTATAATAAATTCGAAAAGGATTTCAATTTGTCGAGAATAAAAGGCAGTTCGATTGAAACCCTTTCTTCCATTTAATATAAGGATATCCCATGAAGCTTCACCCATCACCGGTTATGCCGGAAGGATTTCAATGTGCCAGTGTCAATTGCGGATTAAAAGACAAGGGAACCGATCTCTCCTTGTTCATGTCCGAGATCACGGCCCATGCTGCGGCTGTTTTCACCTTGAACCGGTTTCCGGGTGCTCCGGTCATTGTGGGTCGTGAAATCATGAAAAAGGGCAAACTCCGGGCCATTGTGGTGAACAGCAAGGTCAGCAATGTGGGTACCGGGGAACTGGGCATTCTAAATGCACGGAAAATGGGCCTGGCTGTTGCTAAAGAATTTGATATTGACCCTGGCGAAGTGTTGATGAGTTCCACCGGTGTCATCGGCAAACCCCTTCCCATCGAGAGGATTGAAAAAGGGATCTCAGGAATCGGGTCATTTTTCTCCAAAGATCCCCTTGTGGGGGCAAGAGGTATCATGACCACCGATACCCATCCCAAAGCCTTATCCCTTTCCGTGGGAAACGCCACTCTGACCATGGTGGCCAAAGGAGCGGGTATGATCGAACCCAATATGGCCACCATGCTGGTCTATATATTCACTGATGCGGCAATCCAAGCCAAAGCCCTTGATATGTGCCTGCGTGAAGCTGTGGATTCCTCTTTCAATATGCTGTCCGTGGATACGGACACCAGCACCTCGGATACCTGTGTGATCATGGCAAACGGCCTCAAAGGTCCTGTGGATGATGGGGAGTTTTCCAAAGCCTTGTCCTTTGCCTGCATTGAAATGACCAAAAAAATTGCCCGGGACGGTGAAGGGGCGACCAAACTGCTTACATCCCGGGTTAAAAACGCTTTTTCACGGGAAGAAGCCCGTTTTATTGCCAAGTCCATCATCAACTCCCCTCTGATCAAGACCATGGCCTATGGAGCAGACCCCAATATCGGCCGGGTTCTCATGGCCCTAGGCAAATGCTTTCACTGTCATATAGAACCGGCTGACATTGAAGTGATGATTAACGGAACCCTTGTCTATAAAAACCAAAACCGTGTGGATTTCGATGAACAAAAAGTCCGGAATCTTCTTTCGGGAGAGCTTGTGGATATTGAGGTCAACGTGAATGCGGGAAGCTTTGAAGCGGTTGCCTACGGATGTGACCTGACCCAGGGGTACATTG
Organism: Desulfobacteraceae bacterium; assembly: GCA_013791935.1. Taxonomy (GTDB): domain Bacteria; phylum Desulfobacterota; class Desulfobacteria; order Desulfobacterales; family UBA5616; genus VMSV01. The sequence continues at coordinate 26,799 of VMSV01000013.1, forward strand.
AAGAAAACGCAGCCTACTATTCATCCTGAACCGGTGAGGGAATGGTGCAACTCAACACGTTCATAGGTTCCGATTAGGGAACTGCAAGGCACTTAAGGGTGCAGCCATAGTAATCTATTGCAAACCCTTAATAACGCAGCAGATGGAAGTCACAGGCGCGCCCGAAGGGTGAAAAATTAAAAAATAAAATATCGGTCATCCTTTTTACCAAACAGGTAAATAGTTTTGTTTCGGGAATTTCCGTAAATAGGATTCTCATAAGGCTTTGCTGAGATTTGATCATTTTTCATGCAAGATTCAGGTATTAAATATGGAAATGCGAAGGGCGTCCCCATGGTCCCCCACTTGTTGTTGGCAAAAAGTTTTTCTCGCCAGCCAAACCATTCCTTGCTTCCCTTAAAACCCGGAGATTTTTTGATGCACAATAAACCCGGTGAGATTCAGGCGATACACGATCAACAACTGAAGTGGGTGTTTCGTGCCATAATCCTCGTAGGATTTTTTGCCGTTATCATTTCCCTTTCAAGGGCCTATACCGTGGGATGGCAGAATATCATGACCCTCCACATCGGCTTATACACAGTTGTTGTGGCCACGGTAATCCTGGAAAGATATCTTTCGTTTTTCATCCGGGCATGGATGCTTATCGGGATCTTGTTTATCAAAGGTGTTTCTGGGCTGGTCGCCATGGGTCTCGCGGGTTTCGGTATTCCAGCATTGATTGTGTGTTGCGTTATTTGCACAATACTGTTCGGGATGCGGGGCGGTGTTGTATCCGCCACAATAAGCACAATCTGCTTCTGCCTCATCGGAATGGCTTTCCATTTTAATATTCTTTCCTTGCAATTTGATCCGATCATTTACCTGAACTCTTTGAGTGCTTGGGCAGCAGGGACAATCACCATAATTCTTTCTGCCGGCCTAATCGTTACCGGGCTGGGGAGCATGAATAAAAAGTTAAATGAGCTGATTTACAAGCTCGACCAAAGAAATTGCGAACTTCTGGAACTAAATATAAAGCTGGTAGAGGAAATTCAGGATAGAGAAAGACTGAACCGGGAAGCAATAGAACTCCAGACCAAGCTTCAGCAAGCCCTAAAAATGGAGGTTGTCGCCAATGTTGCCGGGGGGGTTGCTCATGATCTTAACAATGTTTTGGCAGGAGTGGTCGGCTATCCGGAGCTGTTAAGCATGAAACTGCCCCCGGACAGTCCGTTGCAGGATTCGTTGGAAAAAATAAAGCAATCCGGGCTCAAGGCCGCAGCCATAGTGAATGACCTTCTCGCATTGGTGCGAAGAGGGGTCGTCACAAGAAAAACAACGAATCTTAACCTTCTGGTTTCCGAATACCTGGATAGCCCGGAGTTCGGGAAATTGAAGGCATATCACCCGGAAGTGGCAATGGAGACTAACTTAGATAAAACCCTATTGAATGTCCAGGGGTCTCCGATTCATATCGCCAAGGCCATAATGAATCTTGTATCCAATGGCGCGGAAGCCATCTTCGGTGGCGGAAAACTCACAATATCCACACGGAACTGCGTCATCACCATGACTATCGTACAACACAATGATGAAATCCCCCCGGGCGAGTATTCTGTGTTAGAGGTGACCGATACCGGTTCGGGCATGTCTCCGGAAGAAATTGAAAATGTGTTTGAGCCGTTTTACAGCAAGAAAGTCATGGGAAAAAGCGGAACAGGCTTGGGCATGACAGTGGTTTGGGGCGCGGTCAAAGACCACGAAGGTCATATTGAGATTAAAAGCAAGGAGGGGATAGGCACCACCATAAGGATCTATTTCCCAGCCACCCATAAAGATTTGGATGACGCGGAAACCGTAGTACCCCTGAAGAATTACAAGGGAAACGGAGAGTCCATCCTCATAATCGATGATGTGGTAGAACAAAGAGAGGTGGCAGTGGCATTGCTGACAACACTGGGGTATTCGGCAGCGGCCGTTCCAAATGGCGAAGCGGCGATCCAATATCTCCGGAAAGCACCGGTGGATCTTATCGTTCTGGATATGATCATGTATCCGGGAATGGATGGCCTGGATACTTATAAAGAAATCGTCAAACTATACCCATCCCAGAAGGCAATCATTGCCACGGGATATTCCGAAACCGACCGGGTTAAACAGGTCCAAAAACTTGGCTGCGGAAAATGCCTGGCAAAGCCTTTTACACTTGAGAAGCTGGGAAATTCGGTGAAATCAGAATTAAATGCTAAAAAAGCTGCATGAAATAAAAATCGCGAAATATTTTTATTTTTCATCCAAGACGGTGAACGCCCTTGATGGATGCAATCGGCATGGACGGATTCACTGAAGCCCGGTAAACCGGGAATCAAACACCTATAAAGATGGGAATCCTTGTCAGGCAAAGTTTGACCCGGTCGAGTGTGGAACGACAGTTTCGAATATTATGTGGTAGCGGATTTCTGCAATCTTTCAGCAAGCCAAATCTTAATAATCGATTGCCGAGGTACACCAAGACGTTTAGCTTCTCTATCAAGTGACTGAATCATCCAGAGAGGAAAATCAACATTAACCCTTTTCTGCTCCTGGTTCGGACGTTTTGCTTTTGAGAGATCTAAATGTTCTGAAATGCTTTTCCCGTCATCAAATAATTTATCTAATTCTTTAGCTTTCATAAAGCTCAATCTCCTCATTCCTGGAACTCCGGACTGAGATAATTCGTATATTATCATTGCGATATGTGATAATCCCCGTCCAGTGTTTTTCGTTTATTTTTCCAACCTTTACCCATCCCCAACCCGCGCAATACACCCCGGCTCATTCCACCCCGCGCTGTTAACCCTTTTTGAAACCGGGTAAAATTTGAACTCCGTGAATATCCCGCCCACAAGAATTTCCATGGGGTCCTGTTCACCCGGATCAAGCCATTTATCATAATATTCCAGTTTCAGGGTCACCGGCATCCGGTTATGGATCGGTTGGCACTGCAAATTAATTCAATCAAGGTCTCATTGCATCCTCTTGAGTTTTATTGTATTGTGCTAAAATAAAAGGAATCGCGGAGGGGGTCCAATGACCAATAGAACAGATGCTAAAAGCTTAATATTTCATAGAATATTAAGCGAACAAAAAAAACTCGCATATTATGGCGTTAAAAATATCGGTTTATTCGGTTCCTTTGTGCGGGGTGACCAGACACCCGAGAGCGACATAGATATTCTCGTGGAATTCATCCCTGAAAAACACACTTTTGACAATTTTATGGAAGTTGCGTTTCTGCTTGAAAATATCCTTGAACGCAGGGTCGAGTTGATTACAATAGAGGCTCTCAGCCCGCACATCGGACCACATATCCTAAAAGAGGTAGAACGTGTCTCTATCGCCGCATGAATATATCCATCATATTCTGGACGAAGTCGATTACATATTAAGCCAGACAAAAGATTTGGATTATGAGTCTTTTGTCAGAAATCCGACCGTAAAAAGAGCATTTGTTCGAAGCTTGGAAATAATCGGCGAAGCATCAAAAAAGATACCGGATGACGTCAAGGCTATTCAGCCAGAAATCGAATGGCGAAAGGTCACTGGAATGCGAGACAGGCTAATCCATGACTATTTTGGGGTTGATTACACCATAGTCTGGGATGTTGCGACAACTAAACTCCAAGACCTTCGCTCGAAAATGCAGGCACTTCTTGACACAATAGCAAAATGCCAACCCGCCAGTTGAATGGACGCGAATTACTTTCGAGGCTTTCATTTAACATCGTCATCCCGCCGCTCCTTTCCCCGTTGAATACTCATCCTTGTCGGACCAAGCTAATAGACTGTTATTTATAGTGAAACGTCCCATAAATAGGCGTTATTTGGGCTAAGCGGTCCCTTTACAGGGTCAAAAACAGGCATGTAAGGTTCTTGGGGCTCCTTGAGTTCAAATCCAATATTGCTTTCAATTACTTTACGCCAAATTCCTTTTTGCGCCAACTTTCGCTTTCGTTGCGAGGACAAAATCCAGGTCACCGACTGCAATGCTTTCAGTCCATTTTTTATCCCGCTTTTTATTCCCGCTATTCTTCAAAACCGCATCTATCCATTTCCTTTCATATTCTGGCAGAAGATATAAGGGCCATTTTTCCTTAAAACCACTTTTTTAGGGCTAAAAAGGTGGCGCTTAGACGTTATTTAGCGGATATATGAGGTCTTTTATTTATTAAAACAGTATATTAACTTGGTCCGACAAGGTTCAAAAGGTTCACATTTCGAAGGTTCACAAAATAAACTCGAACAAACTGAGGAATCAAAGTTACATTCCGTGAATTTTCTGTGATTCATAAATTCACGCCCGTAACCCTGGATGGCACAACCTGTGACAAACATTTCACGGCCCGTGAACTTTTCGTGCCAGGCAAAGTCACATTCAAGTCACATTCGAGACCACTGCCGGTAAAAACTTCTGCCCGGGACAATTCCTTGTCTCCTGAATACATAGCCTTGGTCCGTCCCTGGTCCGTCTATTTTGAATCCAGTATCCAAGGGATTCAATACAGACCTTGAAATCAACTCCTTGGCATCAACCGTTTTGAAACCAACCGATTTTCTTGTTTTCAAAAATTTCAAATATGCCTGCTATGTTTTTGACCGGGACTGAATTTCGAAGCTTTTCCGGAAAATGATGCCAAAAGCTTTTAGGTTTGGCATCAATCAAAATCCAGAGCGGGGGAGGGGGCATCCGGAATTTTTTTAAGGCGCTGGTTGGAGGTATATGAAATTGAAACCAAGGTTTTTTACATTGAATCCAAAAGGATTCTGTTATCCGTTCAGGTCTATTCTCGGGATCTGTGGTTTGTGATCTGCGTCCGGGAGCTATATCGCGGAATGTTTGTCCGGTGACTTGTTGGGTTCTTAATTGATTGCAATGGGGTTGGGTTTGGGTTTGATTGCAATGGGGTTTTTCTTATTGGTTTTCAAGGGAAGCTGTTTAACGCAAAATACCCAATACAAAGAACATAACCTCTTGTAATTTAATTATTATTAAATTGTATTTCCGGGTTTGATCTGGTATAATTTTCAGCAAACATTGAAGATTAATGCCATGCAGATACAAAGGTGGTGAGTTTGAAAAAAAATGAGCCATACAACCCTCCCTTTTCGATAAATTCGGGCATCATACACCTGGTTGCAAGTATCGGTGAAGGATTGGGCCGTTTATCAATGCAGCCGGATTTAACCAAAGCACTTCGGCTTAGAAGAATAAACAGAATCCGAACGATTCGGGGGTCCTTGGCCATTGAAGGCAACACTTTGACCGAGGAACAGATCACCGCGATTTTGGATGGCAAACAAGTTTTGGCAAAGCCTCGTGAAATTCGAGAAGTGCAAAACGCCATCGCCGCCTACGATCGTTTTCAACATTGGCAACCGGGTCTGGAATCAGATTTACTGGAAGCCCATCGTATCCTTATGGATGGTTTGATGAAAGAGCCCGGCAAATACAGATCAGGGGGTGTCGGGATTATGAATGGTGAAAAGGTTATTCACATGGCTCCCCAAGCCCATCGTGTTCCGGTACTCATGCGTGATCTGTTGCATTGGGTGACAAATACCAATCAGCATCCATTGGTAAGCAGTTCTGTGTTCCATTACGAATTTGAGTTCATTCATCCTTTTTCAGACGGTAATGGACGCATGGGGCGGCTATGGCAAACCTTAATGCTTACCAATTGGAATCCAATTTTTGCCAACATTCCAGTTGAAAGCCTTATCCACGAGAACCAGATGGAATATTATCAGGTTTTGCAAAAAAGCACTCGTGAGGCCGATTCTTCATCATTTATCGAGTTCTTGCTCAGGATGATTGAAGGAGCTGTGTCCTCCATTACCCCCCAAGCTGCCCCCCATGTAACCCCCCAAGTTGAGCGGTTGATGTTAGCGCTGGTTGGTGAGATGAGCCGGGATAAGCTCCAAGAAGAAATGGGCATACTGGACAGGAAATCGTTTCGTGAAAGCTATCTTAAGCCTGCATTGGCAAATGGATTGATCGAAATGACACTCCCCGATAAACCCAACAGCCCTCTTCAGAGGTATCGTTTGACGGATAAAGCCCGGCAAAAAAGTGAAGATTAGGATATAGAAAGAGAGAAAGCCCCCTCCTTGCCCAAAGCCCAGGTTGACATATAAAAAAATGTCCGGCCCAAGGCAACGGAATCTATTCATTATGGATTTTCTTCAAGAGAGGATAGCAAGTGGTCATTGTATCCAAGTGACATTAACAACATTCATGCCGGTACCGTATCGTCCTTCCTGTTGCATCCAAAATATGTGCAAAATTTATCCCTTAGAAATATTCCTCTCAGACGGCTCCGCCAATCTACCTTTAAATTCCAAGGTCAAAGCAGGCCAAATCAGGATTACTTGAATCTGTCCTAAATGATGACTGAAAAATACGGTTCGGGCAGGCTGATAAAACTATATGGAAAAATGAGCTATATAAAGGTAATAAAATAAATGAGTTATCGAAACTAAAAATGTTAATTCTGACCTTTTACGATTCCATCTTGCTTGCCATCAATCAAATCAATCAAAATCCCAAGTAGGGGAGGGGGCCTCCGGAATTTTTGTAAGGCTCGGGTTGGAGGTTTATGAAATTGAAACCAAGGGTTTTAAAATTGAAATCAAAAGGGTTTTGGTTATCCGTTCAGGTCTATTCTCGGGATCTGTATCTGGTATAGTTTCGCAAATGGTTTGAGATTTTTTGCAAATGGTTTGAGAAAAACTCAAGCCATTTGCTTTTGGGCGTAAAAAGCCTGTCCGAATCGGTTGATCGATTTGGCAGGCTTTTTTTAAAGGTTTTTCGGGTCTAATAATTGGTGATCAGCAGCTCATTAGCGGTCTTTTGACCTTCCTTTGAAACCGTGTATTTTAACTGTACGCCCCTTATTTTATAGTCCTTAAACACCTCCCGGATGTCCGGATGGTCATTGAGACTCAGGATGAAAAGCCCCTTAATGGCGATGAGGGCTTTGGCCATTTTCCGGTAATCATTGATGCCGAGATTGTGATTGTAATACGGCATCTTGTAATACGGCGGGTCCAGATAAAACAGGGTACCAGGCTTATCATACACCTCAATAAACCGGTCCCAGCTCAGGTGCTCGATGGAAACCCCGGCCAGGCGCAAATAAACGGAAGACAATTCCTCTTCAAGCCTTAGCAGGTTTATTCTTGGCTTGTGCATTGGGCCAGCGCCGAAGGTTCTGGACCGGACCCGGCCGCCGAAACACAGTCTTTGCAAATAGTAGTATTTGGCTGCCCGCTGAATGTCCGTCCATCCGCCTGCTTCCTGCTGGCGTTTCCAATCCTCGAAGATTTCCCTGGATGAAAGCAGCCATTTAAACTGCTTTAAAAACTCCTCCAGGTGATTTTGAACCACCCGGTAAAAAGAGACCAGCTCACTGTCAAGATCGTTGATCACCTCAAACCTGGACGGTTCCTTTTTGAAAAATACCCAGGCCGCTCCTGCAAAAACTTCGCAATACTGTTGATGACCCGGCATCATTTCAATAATGGTTTTCGCCAATTTTGATTTGCCGCCGATGTACGCCAAAGGGCTGTTCATGTCGCCTCCACTGTGATATATCCCCCTTGCTCGGTCCGAGCGGGGGTCGTCTGTTCATCAGATGTTTGGTTGGCTCTTGAACAACCATTCGCTCCGGCAAGGTTACAGCCTTTCCGGAGCGACCCCCATAAAAAAACTATGGATATTCCGCGTCCATTTTCATATTCCCGCCTTTTTCAAAAACCAGTAATACCCCAAATCATGCAGATACAGTTCCGATGTTCCGGCCAGCATCTTGGACGTTTATTTTCGGAACCTCAGCCCAACCACCAGCCACTGGGCTGGCGTGGTGTGGACATCGACAATGTCCAAACGCAGCAAATCGTAGGCACGGACATCTGAAATATCCGGGTTAATTACGCCCCGGGTAGCCGCGTTCCTGCTATCATATTCTCCGGAGTCCACGCTGAATAATGTTGTAAGCATATCAACAAACTCCGCAGATCCCCCCACGGGGAGTCTGCGCCGATTGATTTGCAACGACATTACTCCAGTGGTTCCGGGCACTGCACAGGACATGAACACGTCCTCCAAGCAATACTCATCCAGGTTTACTGGGACCATATAATAAGCAGCCCCGTCCCCGGATGAGCAAACCCCGGTAAACACCGCAACACTTACATCCACAGATTGATGGCCATCGGTCCCATCAAATGTGTTTACATTAAACGGTTTAAGAATTGGCGAAGTCTTTAATAGGAGATAAATAGCCAAACCGTGAAGCATCTTTATGTTCTGCAATCCGTAAGATGTCGGATCATCTGGGCTAAATACATCCATCCTGTCTTTTTCTATCAGATCTATGATTTCATCCCGAAGAGTGTTTGATCCATCTACCATGCACATTGCAAGAGCACCAAAATGCGCTAAAAAGGGGGAACCCTCCTGATTTCTTTTCCACCAATTTGGGAATATTTTATCTGCGTAGGCGTGGGCACGCTGCATTTTTGGGTATCCTATTGGGACTCCAAAGGACATGGGAGTAAATTGTGACATAACCCAAGGGTAAGCTGGCGGGCTGTCCTCGGGATCTGGTGGAAAATACGTTTCCATCTGCGCCCCGGTATCATCCAAAACCCAAGTAAAAGCCCCGGCTTCCTCCACCCAAAACCGCTCGATCCCGCCTTTAATAGCGTCCCTCCAGGCGGTGTAATAAGCAATATCCGCTGCCGATTTATTCCCTCGCGGATCAGAATAAATTTTTATTGCCTGATCATGTGCTCCCCACCCAGAGCATATATCCATAAACAAATAATAGGGATAAAGATCTCCTGACCCATCCGGCTGCAATCCGAATTGGGAGCCCCAATATAAATTTCCATTAAATTGGGTTGTCAGATTACAATAAATAAAGTCATTGAACGTGCTGAAATAGGTTTTTGGATTATTATATAAATCCCGGTGCTTTGAGTATCCATAGAAAAATTCATCAGGCAAGTTACCAGCTTCGCGGAGTTGGTTTGCCAGGAACATCAACCCCCATATGGATGCGTCATGTGAATCCGGTTTCGTAAGCAAAACCCCCAGGATATCAAGATCCATGATCGTCCAGTTGACATCCGGGTTATGGTAAGAAGTTCTTCCCACACAGAGCCATGTCACGCCACCATCTTCAACTGTCGTTGTTCCGGGTGTAGGGGCAGGGTCTATTGAAAAAGGACAGGAAGAGTCTGTAACACCGGGTGCGATGCAGCGATAGACCCACCCTTCATAATTATAATCCCCGGTCACATGCATCCCGTATTCATAGGTATGATTATTAAACCGAACGGTGACTGCACTGTTGATCGCCTGTTTTAGATAAGCATATAACATCGGAGCCAGAGGGTCGGAAATCTCTCTCGGGCACCGGGCCAGGAATCCAGCAGTTTCCAGCCCGAAAACGTTGTGGACACCTGCTATTAATCCCTGTCTAAAAGCCCCCTCGCAAAAATCCATCCCGATATACCGAAGCATTGCCGTCCCATCCGTAGCTTGGAAGTCTCCCCAGTTTTCATAGGAATAGGGTTCCCAAACCAAAGCTGGCGCAAGGGGTTCCGTGATAGATATTGTGCCCGGAACCGTACATAAATATAACCGACGAGCCGATGTCCGAACGCAATCCCGATACTCCAGGGTTTGTGCCCCCCACTCTTTGTTGTGTGGGAAAACCCAATAATCATTCAGGAGCAAATCCAGGTTGACGGGCACTTTCCAGACAGTGTTTCTCACGGGTATGGTATCTGCCATTTTCCATACGGCCCAGATCCCTGTGTTTTCGCTGCCAACAGGCCAGGTTAACACTTTATATAATGGGCATTTGAGGTCATACCGATCAAAATTTCCTTCATCAGCCTCATCGTACAGTATGGTCCCGTCCGGATTCACCCAGACAAAATAGTTTTGGCCCTGAGTAAACGTGTGAGTAAAACTTTCTAAGGTGTAGGTCGCAGAATCGAATACCACCCCCATCGGCCCAGCCGAGGCAAAGGTGATGGTCAAACCGTCAATATCCGCCTGGCCTACATCCTGGATGTTCAGCGCATAAGGATAATGTGTCCCCTTTTCCGCCTTCACATTCAGCGCTAACTGTGTAGCTGCGGAAACACGCAAGCTTTCGATCCGAAAATTCTTTGTGCTCCCTTCCGGAGCCATGACTGGATCACTGACATCCACACCCGTGAGCAGGTCATCATCCGCCGGATCTTCGCAGATTTCATAAAGGATTTGTTTTGTCATATTACCCCCTTAATTTCCGATGGCCAGCCAGTATGCTCCAAAAACCCTGGTGCTTGAGGTGTCCTGTAAATTCGTGCCCGCTTGCAACCGGAAGGCCGCCGAGGATGCGCCCCGAACCCCTATGAAATTATCCATCAGCGCTGCCGTTTCCGAGGTCAACAGCGCTGGAATCACACAAAATGCGTTATTGGGGAAGGGAACCGGATAATTGACCCACCCAAAATCATAGGAGATCATATGGCTGGCCGGTGAAATTATCCCCCATTGAATAATAATCCCGCCCGGCAGGGTTAAATATCCGTTTGCGCCCGCCACACCGCCAAACATGGCGGCAACCAGGGCCAGTATCCCCTGCAACACCTGGGTGTCGTCTTCATCATCCAGGGCAATCCCGGCTGCCACCGGAATGGCCACCAGCTCCCGTTGAATGGTGTTTAAGAATTTGCTCCAAACCTCCGTGGCGTCCTGCCCCAATATCGGGTCTCCGTCCCGGAATTCGTTGGATGCGTCGGCGTTGGGCGAATCTATTTTATGCATCAGCTTTCCTCTCCATAGGCAAATAAAACAGTTAGGTGAGCCGGGGCCACTTGCAAAATGGCACATTCCAGCAGGTCATTTCCCCAGGTTCGAATGGAGTCCCCGGCCCGGCTTTGGCCAGCGCGAAACCACCGCACCGTGGTTTCCGGAGCCCGAATCCGCCACACCTTGGGATTTCCATCCACATTTTCTTCCACCGTGACGGTGTATCCAATGGAAGCCGCCAGGCGCACAAAAAATCCCGGCGTCTGGTCCCCCACAAAACGGATTCTCGATAACAGCGCGGCCCGGCGATCCCCCAGGGACGAAAGCGCACCGGTACAGGCATCGGGCAAACCCCACTCGGCTTCCCATTCGCCCAGCAGCTCCGTGGCCATGCTCGGGTCCATCTCCGCCAGCAGATCCAGCGCCCGGTCTTCAACCCTGGCCGCTTCGGCCGCAATCCCTTCCAACACCCGGTGCCAATTGGTTCCGGCCATGCGTGGAAAGGCCAGGCCGGGCGGCAGCAGTTGTTTCAACTGGCTCCGGTATTTGTCCAGCATTACGCCCATGTGATGGTCCCCATCACCGCAATGGAACCGGCCGCCACGGTCTCGTCCGCAATCGGCGAGGTGAGCGTATAATCATTTTCCCCGGCCGCAATGGAAATGGCTTCCCGGATATGGGAAATCAAAATATTCTCACCCGGTTCCGCATCCCTCCGGATCATATCCGAAAGCTCGCCCAGAATAGCCGCCCGCACCGCCGACGTGTTGGGACTGGGCAGAATCGTAAAATCCACTTCCTGGGCCACCGGGCCGTCCACCACCAGGGTCACATTCACGCCCCGCCCCACAATAATGCCCGTGGCCGGGTCCGTATGTTCCTCCAGGTAATCTTTCACATCCCCAATTTTGGCCGCATCCGGAATGATATCCGCCTCATCATCGCACACGAACAGCACGGTCACAGACCCGTCCACCGGGGTGTTTTCATACACCCAGGCCCTTGTCACGCCCGAAACCTCCAGCGCCCATTTTTTATAAATGGCGGCATTGGACCCGGTAAAATAGATCCGTTTCCGGTCGATGACCCGCTGTTTATAGGTGGCCATGCTCATGGCATCCAGCCCCCCGGTGATCCCGTTTTCATCCACCGTGGCCTCGGGATTCACGCCCGAAACCGGAGATACCAATGTCAGGGTTTCACCCGATTCCGTGTTGGCTTCCACCCCGTAATTGCTGGCCTGAATACTCACATCCGCAACCCCCCCCACAATCTCCGCCTCGGCCAGCACAATGAATTCCGCACCATCCGCCCGCTGATACAGGGTGTCCGCCTCAATCACCGAGCCGTCCGTACCCGTGGCTTCCAGGGTTCCGGATGCTTTGGATTCCAGGTCGTAGGGCACCCCGTAAATGGCCCCGTCCCGTCGAAGCTGGGCGTCATCCATCGTGTCCGTAAAAATCTGCTCCGCGATCCACGCCAAAAACCCATAAAGCCCGTGGGCCAGCCCGGCCAGCACCCGCGCTATCACCGCAAGCACCATCCGCCGCATCCGGTTATAGGTCCCGGAGAAACGGGAGTTTAAGTCCGCCGTGGTGCGGGTAATCAGGGTCTGCAAATCCGGTCGGTCAAACGCCATTTTTCCCCCTAATAACTCATATCAAAAATAATGCCCCCGGATGTGTCCAGGATCATGTCATAACCCATGTCCACCAGGGCGCTGTACCCTGCAGCATCGGCAACCGTGGCAATCCGCATGTCAACGGCTGTGTTTTCAAGCGTCTTGATGGAAATCCCCAGGCCCATCACCCCATCCATCGGGTTTTCGGCTACCACATCCAGGCCCAGGATCACCCCGTCATCCAGCAGCCATTGCAGCGCCTCTTTGGCGTATTGCCCGGCCCGGCGCAAAACCGAGGGCAATTGCTTTTCACGGGAAAGCAGCCAGATCCGGGAGCCGGTCAAATCCCCCCCCACTTCCGGGAAGATATCGCCCCACCATCCGCGCCGGTCCGTGCCCCCGTCCGGCAGTACGTCGTCTTCATCGGCCAGGCGGTCCGTAAAAAGGCTGAGGATCACGGCGGTTTTCAGGGTGTTGTCCACCGCCTCTCCCCCGTCCCCAAGATCCAGATCAAACCCGCCATTGGCGTATGTAATCCCGATATCCATTTTGCCCTCCAGGCCGTGATGAGTGATCAGCGAAAAACCAAATACCCATTACTCATTACTCATCACTCGTTCCCGCCCTTAATCCATTTCCTGATCCGGAACCGCCCCACTGGCGTGGGTATGGGTGTTAAAAATATCCCGCATGGCCTGAAGGGTGCTCACGGAATCCGCAATGTGGCCGTCTGCTGAAAACGTTCCGCAGCCCGTCACTTCAATGTCTCCACCGGCTTTGAACAACATCATCAAGCCCTCATGGGTATAGAGGGCGACTTCACCAGGGGCAAGGTTTCTTGGCCGGTATCTTCGGTCCCCGTCCGCAACCACGATAATATGGTTCCGGCTTCCGCCTGCGGAGATAAACACGCTCTCGGCTCCGGAAAGCGGGTGGGAAGTAAATCCATAATGCTGATACCTCTCAGAGTTCCGGGTTTCCCCTTCCAAAATCCCGAGCTGCACGGTCTGCTCTTTTAAAGAATCGTTCACCAGATTAATGACTGCCCGTCCGGCAATTAATTTGATTTTCCGATGCAGGGTATTGATCTGTTTTTCAAACATTTTACAGCCACCCGCCTTCGTCTTCCGCCTCTTCCGGAATCTCAATGGGCGTCAACCCTTCCGGATCGCACAATTCAAGAAATGTCAATGTGCCGCGCTCATCCCGGCTGAAGTTCACCGATACAATCAATTTGTCCCGGTCGGTCTTCAGTGCCGATGATTTCACGGGCACCAGCATGTTGGGCCTCCAGATCCCGCCCGGATACGTCCACCCCTGGACCGTGATCCCGATGCGGTTGGACCGGCCCCGCCGTACCGCTGCCTCCCAGATGGCCCGCTTCTTCAATTCCGACGTATCGCAGGGGTTTTCCGCAATCAGCACCAGGGGCCGGTATCGTTTTACCGTGGAATCCGTGGCCGTGGCGGACGGCCCGCAATTCTGGGGGGGTGTGGAATCGTCCTTACCCACGTCGCAACCCTTCACGGTGTACAGGGAAAACTGCTCCCGCATGGAGTCAACAAACCGCCCGGCCTTGATGTTTTTCCCCTGCTCCAGGGCCACGGGCACACGGACCGTTTCCGGCTTCACCAGCCAGATCCCGCCCAGTCCGTTGGACATGGGCAGTATGCCCCGGTACCGGCAGGCCCGGTCAATAGCATCAAACACCATCTCGCCTTCCTGGACGCCAAAATTTTTCAGAGGCTCGGCCACAGAGGTTTTGGCTGTTACGGAAAGGCCGTAGGACTTGCATAAATCCGTGATAATCTGGGTCACGGTTCGGTTTTCCCAGTGCCCCGGTTTACTGTCCACCGAACAGTCCACCAGGTCGCAGGCAGCGTCCCGGCCCGTGATTTCCAGGGTGTGATCCGTGGCGTCAAAATCTACCGACGCATCATCCACAAACCCGGTGATCAGCACATGGGAATCAATGGCCACGGAAACCGCATCCCCTTTTTGAATGGGCCAGGGCTCGGTCTGTTCCGGCCATTTTTCCGTGTACCCCACTGAAAATGCCCCGGAAAGCTGTTCCATGCCCAGGGTGATATTCACGCGGGTCCAGCCCGCATATTGCCGGTTGTTCACCGTCAGGATCACATCAGACATCCAGCACCTCCAGAACCATGCCGGACGGCACGAAACCCGGATGGACGATCCGATTCCTGGCCACGATATCCGCGTCCCGGCCAGCATCCCGGTAAAGCCGGTGGGCCAGCACCAGGGTCGGGGTTGCCTCCACCAGGGTGAGGCTTTTGATGCCCGGCAGTCCAGGCCTGTTGCCCAGGTCCGCAATAATCCCCGCCCTGAAATCCATCAGGGCCTCGAATAGCCTCGGATCTGCGATCAGGGCCAGATCATCCAGCCAGGACAGGATCACGTTTTTAACGGCGTCCGCAGCGTTCTGGCTGTCATAGACACCTGCGCTGGCCGCCCTGGCCCCGGCTGTGGCCGATGCCAGGTTAAAGGCCAGGTCCAACTGGGTCCGGTTCTCCGCCTGGGTGATCCGGCTGAACGTGGTCAGGGGTACCGTATCCCCGGCTCCGGCATAGCCCGCAAAATTCCCCAGGGCATTCCAGGCATCCAGGGGGTTTTCCACGGCGGTTTGAATATCCCGGAAAATCGTGGCGATGCTGTTGTATAAATCAATGGGCGCATAAACCAGGCTGCTCGATCCCGTGGAAAGATCCAGCAGGCCCTGCATCACGGCGCTGCTGGCCGCAAGCTCCGGAATACGCGAAATCGTGCGCTTCACGGTTTCGGCAAAGTCCACCGTTTTTGCGATGGCGTCCAGGGCAATAAAGCCCGGCCCGGTCATGTTTGTGCGTTTTTCAAGCTGTTCAGCCGCAAGTGAATCCACCCCATCTGCCAGGCGGATCGTTTCTGCCTGCGGACTCATCCGGAAGGAGGGATAAAGAGCCGGTCCGGATTCAATAAACGTCACGTAAAACCGTGCCGTGCCTCCGTCCCGCGTGGATTCTCTCGGACCTCGGGCATCCAGGACTTCCACGTTTTTTTGCCCCCGGGTGGGATGCACCAGCACCCCGGCTCCTGGTGCGTCCAGGGCGTCCATCAACCGGTTGCGCCATGCCATGTAATCCGGCCCGGCCACCAGGATTTCCATCGAAAAATTCTTGCTCTTCCGGCCTAAATCCTCGACATAGGGCAAATCCCGATAGGGATATTCATGCACCAGCTTCCTGCGGCCCAGATCCTCGTCCGAGTCCACATATAAAAACGGCACCCCCCGGAAACTGCCTTTCTGATAGGCGTCAAATGCGCTCATCGCGTCCCCTGCATGGTGCGGCCGGTGTCAACGGTCATGTCCAGATTGCTTCCCGGCGTCATCCGTTTTACAGCCACGCGCCCGTCCTCAACCGTTATTTTTAACTCAGCAGGAATGAATTTTTGATCCAGGTAATCCTGCAACCGGCTGTGCTTCCGTCTGCTGCCGTCCGGGTTGTGGGTGTTGTCCCACATCACATCGCCCAGCCAGCCGGAGCCTTTGTATTTGCCTCTGGAGGCTTTGCCGGAAACGGCTCCCATCGCGTCATTCATCACGGTCCCGGTGCCTAGTCCTCCGATCCCTGAGGCCGTTACCAAAACTCCCGGAACCCCACCGATTTTAGCCGCCAGCGAAAGCGCGCCCACGGCTGCCACTACAGCTTCGCTAACCCTCATCCATTTTTGGACGGTGTCAGACCCCAGGCTATTCAGCTCGTCAGCTACTTTTTTGATTTTTCCGCCCAACTCCTTTTCAGCAAATTTCTGACCTTCCGTGGTGATCCCCGTGAGTGCGGAATTAAAATCCTTGGCGGCCCGGGCCGAGTCTTTCATCACGGTGGTTCCGTCGGCCTGAATATTATAAAAAGTTTGCAGGCTGCTGACCACGCCGGTTTGCTGATATTCGGCCGCTGCCGCATTGAAGGCCCGCATGGCCTCAGCATCGAACACTTTTGACAAAAGGGTTTTTTTACCCTTTGTTTTTTGGATGATTTCAACCATCAGTTCATTGATGGGCCGGAGAATTTCCCGGCCTTTTTTAAGCTCCTCGGCGTCAAAGATTTTAATGCCGCCTTTTTTAAGCATTTTAACCTTGTCTGAATCGCCCAGGGTCCGTATCAGCGCTTCAAAAGCAGTGGCCGCCATCTCACTTGAGCCGGTGCCCTGGCGAATCACCTGCAAGGCCGCCCCCATTTCACGTATGGCCGGGAGGCCGGTTCGTCCTGTTGAAGTATATGCGGTCACAACCCGTGGACCCAGGGCCGCGAGGTTTTGAAGCGTAAACGCTCCGGATTTCCCCTGTTTGGACAGAATGTCCAAGGCTTCCAGAACGTCCTTGGGGTCTTTCAGGCCCATTTTCTGAAACTCTGCGGCGATCCCGCCAATGGAAACCCCTTCTCCTCCCGTGGCCTGAATGGCGGCAGCAAAATTTTTCAGATTGGCCTTGGCAAAATCAAGATCTCCGGTTTTTTCCACGATTTCTTCAATGGCCGCTGTAAGCTGGCTGGGATCAATGCGGATTTCCGGTAGATTGGATATTTCAAAAATCTGTTTTTTCAGGGCCTCCATGTCCTCCGCGCTTTTGTTCGCCTGAATACCCAGGCGGGTGAACCGGCTTTCCAGGTTCCCAACCATCCGAATGGTCCCGGCTGCACCGGCACCAAACAGAAACCCCGTATACCGGTTTCCCAGGCGGCTGAGGCCATTGGTCATGGAGGTGATCCCCCGGTTCATCAGCCCGATGGCCCTTGCCCCACGATGCCCCATATTTTCCAGGTCACGGCCGAATCTCCGGCTCTGGGTTCCCAGGTTGCCCGTCATATTCAGGATGATGGAGGTTCTTAAATCGCTCATTCGGTTTCTTCCGGGTAAAGGCTTTTAAACGTGCTCAGTAATTTCCGGCAGCTCAGGCTCGCCACCTCCGTCCGGGTCCAGCCCACGCGAACGGATATGGCGGTCATCATATCGTCAATCGCTTCCCTGGCTGCCGCCATGACGCCCCCGTTTTGCAATGGCCTTGGAGGCCCCTGCGTCAAGAGCAGCCGCAGCGCCTTGCAACAGCGCCAGATCCGTTCCGGACAGCTTCCGCATTTCGTTCATGGACAGCGGCCCGGGATGTTCGCCAATTCTCACGATCTGGCGGCAGAGCAGTTCCATATCCATCCGGGTAGGGCTGGATACCAGGATCGGGGCCGCATCCACTGTGTAAACGATTTTTTCAGCAGCGTCGCAGGCATCCAGCAGATCTCCGGCCGTGTACTCCTTGATTTCAGCCAGGGTATGTTTTTTGTCTCCAATGATCAGGCCGTCTTTCAGGTCTATGGTGGTCTGTGCCATATTACTTCATCTCCTGTGCCGGGGGTCCGTCAATGGCCAGCTTGGCCCCGCCGTTGTTTCCTCCGGTGATGACCGGGGGCTCGGCCACCCAGGCATGGTTCACCACCCACATCTGGCCGGTATCACTCTCAAATGTAGCCGTGAAATCATCGGCCCTGCGAAGGGCATCCGCTGAAAAATTCGCGTCCACCACCATGTCGCAGTCAATATGGCTGTTCTTGTTCGTCTCGGAATAAAAACCTGGCTGGTCGCAGTCCACGGGTGTTCTTACCGGCCCACCTGGATCTAACGACGCGCCCGGCTTGCTGCGCATCAATACGCCGTCCATTTTTATCTTTACTACCCCTATGGATTTCGCCATTTTGTTCTCCTTTTTACGGGCGGGCATAAAACCCGCCCCTACAGGTGTTTATGATTTGGCAGGAACACCCCTTACGGGTGCCCGTCCATTACAGCCGGAACTGAATCTGAGCCGCAAAAATCATAAACTGATTCACCAGATCAGGCGGAACCAGAACGTCCACCCGGTCCCGGTCGCTCGCATTGCGTTCCACCACCAGCTCTTCCCGGAACTGATCCAGGTTCTCAACCAAACCTGCTTCTACCCATTCACTGGCCAGAGCCACGATCTCCGCTTTAATGGTTTTAGGCGTAGCAATGGCCTGGCCCGGGCCATAATCCACACCGTCATCCGCCAGTTTATGGCGAGGAAATTTTTGGGTGACCCTGGTCCGCAGACTATAGCGCAGATACTCAATGGTGCAGGGAGTATTGATGTTCAGGTAACTCGCATCCGGCAAACCATAAGTGTTTTCCTGATACATGGTGATCAGGCGGTTAATGCGGATCACGCCTCCTGCATCCACTTCCCAGGTGCTCATGCCGTCGTTTAACAGCAGGTTTAACTCATCCAGCATCCAGCGGCTGGTCTCAGGCGGAGGCATTAACCCGGTCAACGGCAAGGATTGAAAAGGCCGGGCCGGATCAAGGGCAACACTGGCCGTGGCCTGGGCGGCGGTGGCTGCGGCCCAGATCCAGGTCGGGTTCGGGTTCTGTCCCGAAGGCATGCAGCACACCAGGGGGCTGTTCCGGCCATCTCCAAACGTCACGGAGTTTGCGTGGGTAGCCCGGTAGGAGCAATAGGCCAGCCCGCCGATCTGCCGGACCCCGCCCCAGCGGTCCAGAAGCTCGGCTTCCAGGGCCGCCATGTTGGCGCTGTCGGTATAGGGAGTCACCATGCCCTGGAACCAGTTGTCGCCCATTGCGGTGATGGCGTCGGCCATATCGGGATTCCCGGAACCGGCCACCACGCTGCCCACCTGGGACAACGTTGCGGCAAGTCCTGCCGGGGTGGCGTCGTCGGAATAGTAATTGAACCGCAGGTCAATGTCGTTCCCGCAAACCCCCTTGTGCCGTGCCGTAAACGTCACCGTGGCCGTATCTGCCGTGGCCGTGACCGCAAGGGTGGTGTCCGCCGTCACCGCAGCCGCCAGGGCCGTTGCTGCCTGGGATGCGGTCATGCCCGAGGGCACCGCAAAACGCACCCGGTCCCCGCCGATATAGATGGCAAAGGTCCCGGCCGCAGTAGCCGTGCCGGAAAACAAACAGGTGCCCGTGGCCGCAACCCCTGCCACCGCATCCGCCAGGGCAATGGCCCAAACATCGCAGGACCGGTTGATGGACTTGTACATCTGAATCATCCGGGCCAGCATGGCTCCGGGACCGAAAAGCGCGATGGCCGCATCTGCCGTGGCCACCCGGTAAAGGGTGTTCACCGCCGCCGTTCCAGCGGAAACCTTCTGGCCCACAAATAAAACCTTGTAGGGCATGGCCGGGGTTCCTGCCACCGCCCGGGTGTTGTCAAACTCCACATACGCCAGGGGCACCCGGATATTGCCGGGAATACTGTTAAACGATATCATGTTTCTTCTCCTTTTTTCCGGGCAGGCACGAGGCCAGCGCCACCAGTGACATCACCGTCTGTGATTCGTCTCCGCCAGTACGTGGTGTCCGGCTTTTCCTCACCCTCTGTTGCCAAAGGCTTTCCCGTGACCGGGTCTTTCACCAGCACGCCGGGTTTGGGTTTTAAAAATAGGGTTTTCATGGCTTTTCTCCTCTTTTGCCCTTTCTGTTCACGGTTCACTGTTCACGGTTCACCGCCCTTAAAGCACCGACCCCCCGGCCAGTTCAATGGTATCCGTCGGCGCGGGCTTATCCTCTGCCTCGGGATTCACATCCCAATCCACCACCACCCGCAGCAGATCATCCAGGGTGGAAGCATCCATCCCTTCAGGCGTCCACGCCTGCCGCCAGGTCACGGCCCACAGGGCAATCAGTCGATTGTCCAGGGCTCCGGAGTACAGATTGTCCGCCGTAATGTTTACGGGACTTTCCAGGTCGTCTCTTCCCCACACGTTTCCAGCCACCAGTCCGGCCACCAAAACGGCAGCGGTCATGGCGGTTTCATCCCTGGGCGCACCCGCCCGGTCCTGGGCCAGAATGTAGGCTGCCCATGAAAGCGTGTACTCCACGCCCATGTCTGTGCGGGCAATAGCGGGAATCCCCATGCACCCCACCCGGATGGCGGTCGGGGTGTTCACCAGGATGGTTTTGACATCGGACTCGGTGAGCACGCCCGGATGGGCTTTCACCGCGTCTCCCAACCCGGACGATGCCAGGGCGCTTACAATTGCAGTTCGGATATCCGGTAGGGTCATTTTTTATGCCCTTGTTTCAAATCTCAAATTTCAAATTTGAAATCATCAGTAATTGTCCAGGGAACCGGAAGAGCCCTCCGAGGCCCGGCCCCTGCTGAAAATGCGGTCGGACTTCTTGGTGGAAACCACCGCCCCGGAACCTGCCTTGGAATCCGGCTCCGGAACATCCAGGCTTCTCAACCCCCTGGCGAATTTATCCAGCATATCCCTGGCTTGCCCGCACCGGGCCTTGCGCTCTTCCGGCATCACGGCCAGCCTGCGGCCATAGAGGTTGCAGATGGCCAGATCCACGGACAATTTGCGAACCAGGGCCGGGGTGTCGGCAAAAGGCAACGTGTACCGCACGGCCAGGGCCGAATCGATCTCCTCATCCGCATCCGCGATGCACCGCGTGACAATGGCGTCATCCACCGCGCCGATTGCATCGTCATCCGTCAGCAGGATGAGGGTTTCCTCGTCCAACTGAAGTAAAATGTCATCTTGTGTGCAGTAGGGCATGTGATTCCCTTTACAGGGGCGGGTTTTATGCCCGCCCCTCCTATCCGGTTACGTCAGAATCGTATCCGTCCAGAGAAAGCCAAGATCCGACCCGGTCTGCACGATGTCGGTTTTTTCAGCCACCTCATACACATCCTGGTGTTCTGCGCTCTCCCGCCAGGTGGTGACCCTGCGTACGGCCCCGCCTTCTTTGGTTTTGTATTTGGTCCTGGCCTGGTACCCGGCAGAGGGTGTTTTTCGGCCGGGCCTGTAAGGCCGGTAGAAAAGAAACGCGGAGCCTTTGCCTGGGTTTTTCTCCCACACGTTCACTGCCGTAAAGTCCGTTCCGGCCTTGGTTTCCTTGGCGGATGAATAAATCGCCTCTCCCAGAAGGACTTCATCCAGATCAAAAATGGCCGCGATCATATGGGCGGTCAGTACGCCCCGCTCGGTGTATTTGATTCGGTCCAACAGGGTGTCCAATTGCTTGACTTTGTTGTAGGTGCCAAAATCCAGAATCAGGACGTTCGGACGAAGCCCGGTGTTGCTCCGGATGGTTTCAATCCGGGTGGTGATGTCCGTGATCAGGGTGTTGGTCGTGTCGTTGGGTGCCCACAAGCCTGCAGCATCCTCTCCTGCGACTCCGGACCAGGTGCCATCCAGAACCAGGGAGGCAATCCGGCGTTCCTTTTTCAGGTCAATTTTGTCCGAGGCAAATTCGATGGCGTCCTGGTCGGGTTCCAGCGGAGGGGCATTGGACTCGGTCGCGGCGTCACGATCCTCATCGGTGACCTCCTTGGCAAAGGCGTACTCTTTGGTGGAGATGTCCAGCATGTCCACCGGAAACCCGCCCCGCTTGGCCCTGGTACCGGGAGCGCGCACGTCCGCTTCATCCCGGAACCAGGCTCCCTTGAGATATCTTGCAATTTTGGCTTCCTTGGAAACCCCGTCCAGAATCGGGAAGACCCGGTCTCCGATGTAACTTTTGTTTCGATAGGCAATGCTCGCGTCTTTTAAAGGCCCTGCAACGAGCAACGATTCCACATTCGGCTGTGCCATATTCCAATCCTCCTCTTGTTTAGAAGTATTTTACGCTTTTACGGTCAGGGGCGTCAGTAACATCGAGCCCAGCTCATCCTCGGCCCCGCCTTCCAGCAGCACGCCCACGGGGTATTGCGTGGCCACGGCCGCAACGGCTTTTCCGGCATCGGTGGCAGAAACGTATTCCATCCCTGCAATCACCCCGATGCCAAGGGTTGCGCCCAGTTGAATTTTGCTGATGCCTCCGCAGCCGATGGGCCGAACCGCAGCCGCCTTGCCTGCAGCGTTGGGCGTGTTTTGGAGCACTCCCAGGGGAATTTCCGTGGCGGCGTTGGGCCGTCGCACCCTGGCCGAACTTGCGTCCAGGACCACGATCCGGTACTGATCATTGCTGAGGTCTTCATCAGCGGGAAGGGTTATGTCCAATACTGCATTTTCAGTTGTCATTTTTCATTGTCTCCTTGGGTTGAAGTCATGCCGGACAGGCCCGGAATCAATGGGCGGTTGAAAATTCCCGGCGGTATTCCGCAGCAAGCTCCGGGTGCTGCTTCTGGACCTCGGCAAACGCAGCGCCATAGGTCAGGGTTTTGTCTTCCTTGAGCCTTGCGTTCACCAGCGCCGTGAGCTTGTCTGCTGCAGCCCCGGTCTTCATGTCGGTTTCCCGAGTGGCCACTTCGGAAAAATTCACCAGTTTGGGCAAGGTTCCCAGAAAATCACAGAACCAGTCCAGGCCGGTTTTCTTCTCCGAGCCTTCGGCAAAACTCACCACCGCTTCGCAATCCAGCCCGGCCATGAACTCCGCGATCCCGGCGTCCTTCCAGGCCGGAGCCAGGCTCCCCTGTTGGATGCCCGTGGCGATAAGGCCGTCAATGCGGGTTTTGGCCGAAGCTTTTTTCCGGCTCTTCTCGGCTTCGGCAAAGGATGCTGCCGCTTCGGCTTTGGCTTCCTCCTTGGCGGTTCTTGCGGCTTCAGCCTTGGCGGCTTCCAGGTCCGCTTCGGTGAAGCTGGCCGCTCCGCTTGCGGGTTTTTGTTTTCCGAACATGGGATCACCAAGATCCGTGTCCGGGTCGTCCTGGATCTTTTTCCAGAACTTGAACGCCTCCATAAAATCTTGAAATTTCATTGAAACCTCCTCAGTTAAAAAATCGAATATTACGGCATCCTCCCCATTGGAAAACGCCACATCAGCCAGACCCTTCACTGCCGGAGGCATGGCCCCCAGCCAGCCCACATGGCGAAGCCGTCCGTCCGGATAAAAAGAGGCGGAGCGCTTCTTGTACAGGCCGTTTTTCACCATCTCCTCGAACTCCGGCACCACTTGCTTGAATTTAGCGTACAGCCGTTTTACTCCTTCCACGGTTTCTACCTTGACCGATTCCACCCACCCGAAGGCCGGGGCGTCGTCCTTGGGATGGCCCAGCACTGCCGGAGGCTCATGGTAGGACGGGTCGAATTTTGCCACCGCCGCATCAATCAAGGCGTCCCCGTCGTGTTCCATGCCATGGCTGTCGGTCTGCAGACCTCCGGAAAAGATTTCCACCCAGTCGGAAAAGCCGGGTTTCACATTTGAAATTTGAGATTTGAAATTTTTTATCATCGCCTCAATCCCTCCAAAAAAAACGCCTCCAGGGCCGCCTTGATTTCCGTTTCATCCTCATGCTGGATCATCAGAAACGGCCGGGCCGGAATATCCCCCCAGGGCAGCGCTGCCGTCCGTTTGTGTGCCACTACCGGCCTGCCTTTACGCTCATGAGCTTTTACGGCAAAGGTCACGGTTCCGAAGCTGCCCTTTTTGGCCCCGAACTGCTGGACCCCGGCATAGACCACGTTGGTTCCCACGGTGACGCTGTCCGTCCCCACGGAAACACTGAACGACCGTTTGAGCCTTGCTGTGTCGGACAGGGTTTGGCCCCCGGACTCCTTCACCCGGTTGGATTGGGGCCATTTGGGGCGTCCGCCTGCTGCGAAATTTCGCTCCACCGAGGAGCGCACAATTTCCCCGATCTCCTGCAGAACCGGCGTTAAATCGTCGAACCGCTTCAGCATGTCGGACAGTTTTGCGATGGCTTCCTGGTCGTTGATTTTGATGGAAACGCCGCTCATGCTTGATTTGTCCCTTCAGGAGTGATAAATACGTTTCTCAGCCTGCAAAGGACGCCCATGTCAAGGGGGGCCACCCCGCCTAAAGGGCATGGTCGTGTGGGTTTGTGAGCCAAACCAGCCTTTACTTTTTCGGCCATAACAAAATCCCCCTCCGGTGTTTTTCCACATACCGTAAATCCCAATCCTCCCGCCGTTTGGGTAAAAACTGAGTCACGCCCTGCCACACCCCGCCGGAGGATTCAAAAACAGCCAGCCCGCCAATACGCTTTTTGTCTTCCGTTTTCCAGAACCCCACATAACGACGGGTCAATCGGATTCCTCCACCGGCATTCTTTTGGGGCAGCAGCCAGATTTCATAAGGCTCGGTGAGAAGATCTTCGATAATGCCGATGGATTCGCCATGCCCCGGCTTGTTGAACTTCCAGGTTTTTGCGGCTTTATCCGCCATCAAGGCCCGGAGGCTTAAAATCACGGGTTCACCGGCAGCATCGGTCACCCCTTTTTCTTCTCCGTATCTGGAGATGAATTCGCGTTGATAAAAATCATCCGTTTGCCCGGCAGGCAAAAGCATTCCGGCATCAAAGTCTGCAATATCGTCCGGGCGGACATTGGCCAGACTCCGCCTGCGATAGTCCGGGGGTCCGGGAAGATCCGGCATATCCCGCCAGATTCCCGGTTTTACGGCACTGTCCACCACGCCGTCCCACACTGTTTTTCCCGGATGATAGGCAAACCCCGGATCAGGCATCAAGGTCCTGGCAGGCAGGCGTTTTCCGGTGTCCGGATCAACCGGTTCCACCAGGCTGTGGGTCGGGTCATCGGTTTCCACCAAAAGGCCGTCCCGCTCCACTTCCCGCCGGGAAAGGGTGACCACGCCGCACCGGCACCGGAACCCGTTGGGCGGGTACCAGGTGTCCCACACCGGATGATCCGCCGGGAACACCCTGCCGTTCATGGCCAGATGAGCGGGCCGGGTCCGGCTGTCGTTCACCGCGCTGTACTGCCAAAAGGGCCGGGTCTTTTTCACGGCCTGCATTTCTTTATAGCGGCCCACGTTGTAAGCGGTCTGGATGTTGGTCCGGAAGATGTTGTCCACCCGCCAGGCGGCCTTGCCGGTCCATCCCCTGCGCTCAAAAATCTTTTCACAATCCTTCCTGAAGTCGGCAAAAGGAATCCCGTCATCCAAAGCCCGCTGAAGCGAAGTAAAAACCGTGGATAGCTCATCCCCCCTGGCCATGCCTGAAACCGCAAACGCTTTGAGTTTCGCTTCCTCCGAAAGCTTTGCATACTGGCCCGGAGACAGCATAACCTTGTCTTTCCAGAACTTTTGAGCCGCTTCCATCGGCAAGGGGGTCAGGGCCGGAATCATTTGATTTCTTCTCCCACCGTGTATCTTCCGAACAGGTCCGCAGTCACCAGGGAGCGTTCCAGCAGATCGCTCAACCCTTGGGTATCCAAGTCCGGATAAACCGAAAGCAGACGGATTTGGGCGTCTTCATAGGAGGAGGCGGCCAGAACCGCTTCCAGAATCTTCTTTTCATGGTCCGCGAACAAAGCCCCGGCTTTCTCAACGCCTTGATCGGCCAGGCCTTCGATGGCCTGCTGCTCCGGGGTGAAGCCTGGTTTTTCCGCGAACTCGCCGGGTTTTGTGTTGACGGGCGGCTCTTTTTCAGGATGTGCTGACCCGGACCCGGCCACCACATCCTCCTTGGCATCCGGTTCCGGAATCCCGTAGGTGTCGTAAAAATACCGGGTGGGGATTTTTAACCCGATCCTGGAAAGAATCTCGTCACGCTCGGCCAGGGGCTTTAAGTCTTCTTCTTCCTCCGTCCGGAGCCACAGGGTGGGATACTTCTCCACCCCTGCAAAATTATAATCCACGATCCAATGCACCAGCGTGTCGTTGACCACTTCGGACAGCAGGTCCGCATCGGCTTTTTTCAGGTCCTGGCGCACATCGTTATGTACTTTTCCGGCTGCCAAAGAGCCTTCTCCTTTGACTTCCGTGGTGAGGGTCTGGCCCAGGACCGCTTTGGAAACCTGCCGGTCCATGTAATCGCACAGGGATTCGTAGGTCACATTGCCGGACCGGGCCGCTTCCAGCAGCTCGATCTCCATCGTGTCGGGCGTGGCAATGCCTGTTTCGGACTGGATGGCGTCCAGGGCCTCCACCAGTTTTGCGATCCCGGCCGCATCCGTGCCCGGCGGGTATTTGCCGTGGCCCGTGGGCATTCCGAATTTTTCCAGAAACACCAGCCAGAACTTGATACCGTTTTTCTTGAACCATACGGGCCACCAGAGCTTTTGCCCCAGGCCGCAGCCATAGGGATTGTCCGAACTGCCATAACTGAAAACAATGAATTTCCGGTCCGGCACGGATTCCCCGTCAATCGTGTTGGCCGGGGTTAAAAGTCGCAGCTCCCGGTTCATGTCGAATGAAAAGCGCCTGGGATGTTTGCCGATGATTTTTTCCGGAACCCAGGCTCCGTCCTTTTGCCCCCACAGGATTTCTGCCACAAAGAAGCCGTAAAGCGTGGCCTGCATCAGTTCCTGCAAAGCCTGGGTGAAATTGGCGTACCGAAGGGCCGATTCCACAAACTCCGCAACTTCTTTGGCTTTGGCCGATTCGTCCGCAGGCTGAACTTCCCACTCGCACCCGGCAATGGCCAGGTACCGGCTCTGCAGCACCGCCGCCGCGTGGGGGTCCCGGGCCACTTCGTCGTAAAGCTTAAGACCCTTGCCCGTGGCTTCCGAGCGAAGCACCGGGTCCGGGTTTTCCATGCGATTGAGCCACCCGGAGAAAATATCGATATCTTTTTCCGCAATGGCGATCTCCGGGGTGAGGGGCTTTTTGATGTTTGCTTCAGCCATTTAAAAACCTTTCGGTTCGGGTGTGCGTGCGTTTGGTGCCGGTGGATTGGAATTCGATCACGCCGTATCCGTCAATGTTCCTCGCCGCGAATACCGCCAGGCACTTGGCAACGGCCGCATCCCCGTGGCGTTTTCCACCCACCCGGCTCAGGGTCCTGGCATCCGACGGCACCCGTGGAATGCCTTGGATCTTCTTGATGGCCCGGAAATCATCCAGAATATCGTTGTCCCTTGGAATGCTGGTGGTCTTGTCTTCAAAGCACGCCTTCATGGGCGGCATGTTTTCCAGGTACCAGGCCGAAGAAAAAGCCACCTGCTGAATCCGGTCTTCCCCGTACTTCTGCATGGCCCGCTCGGCCAGAAAAGCCCCGTTTCCCCCTTTGTCCAAAGCCCCCCCGCATAATTTTGGAAGCCGGTCCGCCACATAAAAAAGCGCCTGTTCCTGCTGGGTGAACGGGCAGTCCCGAAGCTCCAGCAGAAAGGGCGTCCAGTATTTCAGGCCGGGCATTTCCTGCAGGGGCCAGATAACCGTCAAATCGCAGGTCCGCCCGAAATCCTCGCCAAACCAGGATTTCCGGTCGGTCAGCACCTTGGCTTTCAGAATCGGTAACACTTCGGCTTCCAGCCAGGCTGCCATGTCTTTATAGCGAACGTCATCCGGCCAGTGGACAAAGTCCTTGGCCGGAGGCATCCAGCGGATCACCGGGATCTCATCGCTCATGCACGCCTCGATCATCATGCGGGTGAGATAGGCTCCGCCGCCCTTGGCCGGAACGCACAGCAATTCCTCTTCCGCGTCATCCCCGTAAAAATCGAACAAGGACGCCCGCCATTGCGCTTCAGCCCCGGCGGACCATTCTTTTTTGAGCCGCAAACAAATCCGCTGATACAGCCCCTGCTCCAGGGCGTCATCAATCGTCACCCGGTGCAGGCTGTAGGGTTTCCGGGCCTTGCGTACGTCGTTGATCAGCTCGTTGAACGGATGGTCATCCCCGTTGTGGGTGGAGATGATCACCACCCGGCCGCCCCACATGAGCATGGCCATGGCCGCCTTGAGCAGCCCGGCCAGATCGTCGTGAAAAGCAGCCTCGTCAATCACAATCTTGCCCTGTTTTCCGCGAAGGTTGGCGGGCCGGGAGGAAAGGGCCACCACCTTGAATCCCGAGGGGAACTTTATCCGGAACGCCTGGATATCTTTTTTCTCCGCCCCTTCATCTTCCCAGATGAATTCTTCGATTTCGCCCGCCGCCTGATTGTAAAACCGGCTCCACATGGCGCAATCCTCGATAAACTCCAGGGCCATGTCCTTGTTGTAGCCGATGTAGAACACATCCATGCCGGACTCGCTGGCGGCCAGAAGGGCGTCATCCGCAGCCTCGCCCCAGGACAGGCCGATGCGCCGGGATTTCTCCATGATTTTCACAGGGGAAAGATCGGCCACCCATTTTTTCTGATAGGGAAGAAAAACATCCGGACACAGATCCGGACGCCGCAACTCCCTGTTTTCTTTTCCCGGCCAGCCCTTCATCGCTATAGCCCCAATATTTTGGCGCGGATATCGTTGGCCACCTCATCGGACAGCCCGCCTTTTTTCAAAGCCTTGCCCTCTGCATCCGCAT
Source organism: Desulfobacteraceae bacterium (assembly GCA_013791935.1). Taxonomy (GTDB): domain Bacteria; phylum Desulfobacterota; class Desulfobacteria; order Desulfobacterales; family UBA5616; genus VMSV01. Next base: position 55,461 of record VMSV01000013.1, read on the forward strand.
ATTTCTCCCGCATCTTCTCCACCAGTTCCACGGCCTGCTTGATCTCTTTCACTGCCGACAGAGATATGCCCCCCGGCTGGGTCAGCATGGTGTTCAACTTCTTCTCGATCACATCCCCCAGGGCCATCACCGCGTCCTCCGGAGTCTTGATCACCCGGTTATCCGCAGGCAGGGTCTGGACCGGCTCAACCCCGGAAACAGCCTTGTTCGCCACGGCTTCCAGTCGGGCCACCGCATACACCGACTGGGGGTCCAGGCTGTTGAGCGCTTTTTCAATCAACCGCTGCCGCAGGATCACCGTGTCCCGCCGGATGGAGGATAAGCTTTCCCGGTATTCCCGTTTCCGCTCTCCCCATCCGGATTCCGCGCCCCAGCGTTTCAACTGGGAATCCGATACGCCCGTGGCCTCGGCCACCTGCTCATAGGTCAGGCCGTCCACCACATAAAGCTCCTCGGCCCTGAACCGGATTTCCAGCGGGATCTCCTTGCCCATTGTCATCTCCCCAGGGCGTTATGAAGGGCTTTAATTTCTGAGGCCAGCTCCTTGTATCGGATCTGCTTTTCCGCCAGTTCAACGGCCTGCTGGGCCGCGACATCGCAGGATAGGTCATCGATCTCGACATAGGGAGACAATGCGCTCCGCACAGAAGCAACCAGGCCCCGTATGGACAGGGCCAGTGTTTTCAATTGTTCTTCTTTTTCCACCAGGTGACCGCGCATCTCTGCGAGTTCTCTATTCATCCTGTGGGGCCTTTCTCCCGTATCATGGGGCAAAACATATTATTGGTGATCTTCTCCACCAGGCGCGTCTGGCACTGGGTGTTGAGGCTGATGATGTCCAGGGTTTCCTTGAAAAGCAGTTCCTGCCGGTTGTACATGCGGGAGTAATCCTCCACCAGGCGCACGTTGTTTTCGTATAAATGCCGGATCTGGGACACTTCATCCTTGTACTGGCTTAAGGTTTGGCTCAGGTTCTCTTTGTACTGTTGCAGGATGGCGGTCACATCGATCAGATGGCGGGTCTGCCTTTTTTGCCGGTCTTTAAAAAAGAAAAACCACATCCCTGCGATGATCATAAAAAAGATCAGGCCCAGGAGCCCGAATTCTTTTGCCATGTCAAACCCGATTTTCAGCCACGTGCCTTCCACTTAACGGCCTCCGCATTGTTCGAAATCAGCCTGGCAGGTCACACAGCGCCTGCATCCTGGTTCTGCCTTGCGCCGCCTCTCCGGCATGGGATCGCCGCAGGCCTCGCAATGGGTTTTAGATTCCAAGGGAAGAGGGTTTTTCCGCATGGCTTTCAAGGAAAGCCGCAAATACTTCCGTTCCATGCCTTGGGCCAGGTCTGCTTCATCCGGCACTACGCCCCCCGTTTTCCGGTGATCATCTCAACCAGTTTGCCGTCAACGCCGCGTTTTTCAGCAGATCTGCCGATCACCCAGATACCGCACACCCCGGTCCAGGCCCACCAGAATTCCTCCGGGAGTTTCAGGGCAGGCAGGGTCTGGGAGGAGATAAACGATAAAATCGGAAACGCCACGTGCACCATGAAGATAAAGACCAGCCCGGCATAAACCATCGTGGGCCTGGCCCGCTTGGTATAATTGTCCGCCTGCTGCATTTCAGCCACGATCACGGCCTTTTGGAAATCAATCACCGTCCGTTCCCGGCTTTCCAGCAGGTCCTGAAGTTTGAGCTGGAGCTCGGCCTGTTCCGCTCCGGTAAGTTTCGGAGGCAGGATCTTTTCCACAATGGTTTTGGCCAGATCCGCAATTGATCCGATTCCTGTTAAATCCATCTTGCCCCCTTGCGACTAGGGTTTAATCCTGCTTTTTCCGTACATGGCCGCACGGACCATTTTCATGTCCATGTTTGGGCAGGTTTTCCCGGAGTTGAATTCATAGTGGCCGTACACATTGTCCCAGGTAAGCCCAAACTCCCCCAGAATATGGACCACGGTGGGCAGGGCCGAATAAAGCTGCAGGGCCGTAAAGTGGTGCCGCCCGATCAAACAGATCCCGACGCTGTCCAGGTTTTGATCCGCGCAGTGCGCGCCGATTTCCCGGAGCTGCCGCCCCTGTTGAATGATGCCGTCCATCTTGGGATTAAAGGGTTTTCCGTGATCGGTCACGCCATTGGTGATCACATAATGATACCCGCAGCCGGTCCAGCCGCGTGCTTTGTGCCAGGAATCAATGAGTGCAACGTCCCCGAAATCGGAATCGCTACAATGGAGAATGATTTTCTTGATGGAGGATAAAGGTCGAAGTCCCATAAAAAAACGCCCGGTGCCTTTCAAAAATGTTTCTGCCAATTTTTACAGCAACAGTTTTGAAAAACACCGGGCGTTCAAGAAAGGAACTATAATGAAACTTCGCCCTACAGTACTTACAGTTGTGTGTAATTTACAATAAAGCTTTCGGAAATGTCAAGGGTAATTCATACTGCGGAATTTTTATTTAGTTTGAGGGGCGGGCTGTTAATAATTGGATGCTGTGCGATTAAGCCTTTGCAATAACACAAGTGATTTGTAACTTGAAATAAGATAGTCAATCTTTATCAAGAACTTTTCTTAGCCCGTCGCCTAA
>VMSV01000025.1 GCA_013791935.1 Desulfobacteraceae bacterium
GGTCCCATAAAACCTGATTTTGGAATGCACAAACAGATAAATGTTTTTTAATTTTCCTGATTAAATGCCGGGGTTTTTAATTGTACTTGATTTTGATTTATAGTTCTGATAGCGGAGGATGCGAGGTTATTCTGAAATTCTTGGAATGCAATCATTGTAAATGTTACTGACTTATTACAAAGAAGAAACCTTGGAGATCAATCCTAAAATTTAATAAGGAGGTTTAAAATGGGAGATGTTCGTTTTGACGGAAGAGTCGCCATCATTACCGGTGCCGGTGGCGGATTGGGAAGATCACATGCTTTGATGCTGGCTTCCCGTGGATGCAAAGTGGTGGTGAACGACCTGGGCGGCACGCTGGACGGGTCAGGCAAGGGCAGCGCCATGGCCGATAAGGTTGTGGATGAAATCAAAGCCGCTGGTGGTGAAGCGGTTGCCAACTATGACGGAGTGGATACGGTTCCCGGCGGGCAAAATATCGTTAAAACCGCTTTGGATGCCTTTGGCAAGATCGATATTGTGGTGAACAACGCAGGCATTTTAAAAGACAAGACTTTTGCGAAAATGGATGAAGATTCCTGGGACAAGGTCATCGCTGTTCACATGAAGGGCGCTTTCTGCGTGACCAATGCCGCATGGCCGATCATGAGAGACAATGCTTATGGAAGGGTTATTTTTACATCCTCCGCCGCAGGCCTATTCGGCAATTTCGGCCAGGCCAATTACGGTGCAGCCAAAACCGCCATGGTGGGCATGATGAACGTTCTAAAGCTGGAAGGCGCAAAATACAATATCAAGCTCAACACCATCGCGCCCATTGCCGCGTCAAGAATGACTGAAGCCCTTATGCCCCCACAGATTCTGGATAAACTCAAGCCGGATTTTGTTTCTCCGCTTGTGGCCTATCTCTGCTCGGAAGATTGCCAGGAAACCGGCGGAATTTACTCCGTGGGCGGCGGCTATTTTGCGCGAATCGCCCTTATGGAAGGACCGGGATACACACAACCCGTAACCACCCCTATTTCCATGGAAGATATTCGAGACAATTTCGATAAGATCAACAGCCTGGAAAATCCCCGGAAACCTGCCAATATTTCGGAAGAAAACCAGGCGATTTTCGCAAACATCATGAAATAATCTAAAGGCTTTTCAAAATCACAAAGGCGCCCCGCTGGTTGGAGCGCCTTTGTTTTTGGATGATAGAACGCAGGCAGAACAAAACCTGCTTGAGGAACGAATCTATTGTATACCGTAAACATTGCTGCTATCGAAGGATCAGAGCCTTTTCAATGGTTCTGACTTTCAGGGGCCGGATGGGAGCGCATTCCAGAAAACCGGGTTTGTAAATCACACCCTTGTAATCCTCAATAAAGGGCACTTCAGGAGCAATGAAACTGACTTCACACAGGACTTCAGCCGTGTTATCGGCAAACCCCGCCAAGGGCCGGTCCACCAGGCCTGAATTTATTTCGGACATCATATGTTCCGTCCATGGGCCATAAACCTCACAGACATACTGGGCTTTGGGGTCTGCAACACACACCCAAACATAGGTTTTTTTCATCTTGATCTCCTTGAACGCAGGTACGGGCCAAAGAAGAAACCGGATTTTTGATCAGAAAAACCAACTGCCATGTGAAAAAGAAAAGATAAGATATAAAATGGTTGTGTCAACAACGGACGGCGGCAACATAAATCAATTTAATCAAAAAATCAACACCTATTTTATACGTATTAATAATTGAAATATCGCCGGAAAATAGATTTAAATGAATATTAAATGCCTCCTATCACAGAAAAAAATATTAGAGCAAGGGTCTGACCTATCGTAAACTTCTGAGAAAAGGATCCACCACCTCAATGCCCTGTTCATCGATCATGCGGATGGTTTCAGATCCGATAACGGCGATTTGGGCTTGACCGGTTAAAAAGTCCACATCCTTTTTGTTCTTGATGCCGAATCCAACGGCAAGGGGCAGATGGCTGACCTCTCTGCATTTTTCAAGATAGCTTCTAAGGTCGTTGGAGAAATCGGTCTCTTCCCCGGTCACACCTTTTCTTGCCACACAATAAATAAAGCCCTTGGCAAAGGTATCCAGGTAGGCCATGCGCTCTCTTGAGGTGGTGGGGGCATAGATGAAAATGGGGCTGAGTTTATTTTTATCCATGGCTTCCAGATAGTCGTCCCCTTCTTCAGGGGGAAGATCCGGAACAATGGCCCCGCAAATCCCCCTTTTGGCCATCTGGCTGCAAAAATCCTCCACACCATGCCGGAACAAGATGTTGTAATAGGTCATGAAGAGAAACGGGATCTTGTGCTTTTTTGTGATTTTTTCTGCAAAATCAAGGCACTGGACCACTTTCACCCCCCGGGCAAGGGCCTTTTGGTTGGCGCTTAAAATCACCGGACCATCCGCAATGGGTTCGGAAAAAGGAATTTGCAGCTCCATGAGGTCCACCCCGGCACCCACCATTTTTTCCACGAGCTGCTCCGAAGCTTCAAAAGACGGGTAACCCAGAACAATGTGGGTCATGAGGAGAATCTTTTTCTCCTTCAGCCGGTTTTCAATATAGTTTTTCAGCATTGTACTCCTCCGCTTTCTGTTGAATGAAGGCCTTCCAGGCGGGATCGGAAAATGCATCGGCCACGGTAAAAATATCCTTATCCCCCCTGCCGGACTGGTTGATGATGATGGCTGAAGAGGGGGAAAGACTCGGCACTTCCTTGAAGGCCCTGGCAAAGGCATGGGCCGACTCCAGGGCCGGAATGACCCCTTCTTTTTGAATGGTCAGGGCCAGGGCTTCAATCACTTCGAAATCCGTGGCCGCCTCAAACCGAACGCGACCAGTTTCCTTCAATCCTGCGAGTATGGGAGACACCCCCACATAATCCAGGCCAGCCGCCACGCTGTGGGTTTCTTTCATCTGACCGTCTTCATCCTGTAGAAAAAAGGTTTTATACCCTTGGGCCACCCCGATGCTTCCGTCTTTGGAGGAGAGCCGGGACGCATGCAAACCGGTGTTCAGGCCCTTGCCACCGGCTTCCACCCCCACCAGCGCCACCGGGTCATCCATGAACCCGCTGAAAATCCCCAAGGCGTTGGATCCACCCCCCACACAAGCGTAAACTCTTTCCGGGAGCTTGTTTTCAGCCTTGAGAATCTGTTTTCTGGCCTCAGTTCCGATGATGGACTGAAAATAGGACACCATTTCCGGAAAGGGATGGGGCCCGCAGGCAGTTCCCAGGACATAATGGGTGTTGTCCATGTTTCGAACCCAATCCCGAAAAGCTTCGTTGATGGCGTCCTTCAGGGTCCGGGCCCCGTCCTTTACCGGAACCACTTTCGCCCCCAGCCGCTCCATCCAGAACACATTGGGGCGCTGACGTTTCACATCCACTTCGCCCATGTAGATGGTGCACTCAAACCCGAACTTCGCCGCCATGGTGGCGGTGGCTACCCCGTGTTGGCCGGCTCCGGTTTCGGCAATCACCCGGGTTTTTCCCATGCGTTTGACCAGAAGCCCCTGACCCATAACATTGTTAGCCTTATGGGCGCCGGTGTGATTGAGATCCTCCCGCTTGATGTATATTTTTGCCCCCCCGAAATGCCGGGTGAGATTTTCCGCAAAGGTCAAGGGGGTGGGACGGCAGGAGTAAGTGGACATGATCTCCAGATATTCCTGCCAAAATCCTGGATCATGCTTTGCTTCCTGAAACGCCTTTACCAATTGATCAAAAGTGGCCGTCAGAATTTCAGGGATAAAGGCGCCGCCAAAGCCTTGGTAATAGCCGCGTTCATTGTTCATTGAAGCCTCCTAATATCTGGGAAAATACAAACCGGTCTGTCCGGCAGTACAGGTCTGAATAAAGCCCATTTGGATGGTTTTGGAAATGGATAAAACGATTGACCAGCAATACAGGGGTTTCCGGCGACACTTTCAAAATATACGCTTTTTCCTTGGCCGGAACCCCCACCCTGAAATCCTGTTTCCCCCCCACGGGCTTGAGATCGTATCGATCTTCGGCAATCCGGGACAAGGACTGTCCATCCAGATCCAGTTGGTCAATCCCGGGAAAGAGGATCGGGCTAAGATAAATATCTTCCAGCAGCACCGGCTGCCCCTCCACTTCCGTGATCCGCTCATAAAAAAAGACCCGGGTCCCGCAGAAAGGGTTGGGCGGAGGGGACTCCACGTGAATCAATTTCACAGGGCCCGGGATGCGGGAGGAAAAAGACCGCCCCTTTTTCTGAAACGAGGACAGGGTGCCGGCAAGGCTCAGCACATCCACTTCCTCCCGGGCCTTGTTGACGTAGGTTCCGGAACCTCTTTTCCGGACCAGAAGGCCTTTACGAACCAGAAGATCCGTGGCCTGCCTGACTGTGGGCCTGCCGATTCCGCATTCTGCCGCCAGTTGATGTTCCGAAGGAATCCTTGATCCCTCAGGGTATTCCCCGACCCTGATTTTTTCAGATAGAATATCCGCCAGTTGGTGATATAATGGGACCGGAGATTTTATATTAAGCATGGTTGGCTCTTAAGAATATGATCCTGGTTTATGGTTTCGGATTTCGTGCTTTGGATGATTAGCCTGTAATCTGTAAAGTTGTCAATACAATTTTACAGAACTTTTTCATTTCCGGGTTGACGATCCTTCAGGCCAAAGGTATGGAAGCCATGAATGAAATCCCTTTTTAGCTTGGAATTAATCATCAGGAGAACTGTTAAATCATGACACCCCATGAAACCGCCAAAATGATCCATCAGGAACTGTCGCCTTTTGCGCCTAAACTATCCGCTGCCCTGAACCGCGCCCTTCTCGATATCGGAGAAGGCTCCATGCTCGTCGGCCTTGGACCGGGAGCCAACCGGAATGATGATGTTACTTTTCACGAAACCGAAAGTATTTTGCTTTCAGGAGGCGAACCGGCGACCATCCTGTTAAAAATTCAACAGGTCCTGTGGGCTTTGGAAGAAAATTCAACCTGGAAGGTTATTGTGGATAAAAAACCAGGACGATCGTCCCACCAGCAGATGGATCTTCTCTATACCCTGTTCAGAGATCCGAAATGCTAATCCTCCCAAGGGATTGCCCTTCCATGTCTGGATAGAACCGTTCGGATAAGGGCCTGATTCCATATAAGAGCCGGGAAACAAAAAGATTGACCCCAATTCCATAAAATGATAGGCAGGTCCATTGAAAAGATGGAGGGATGGCCGAGTGGTTTAAGGCGGCGGTCTTGAAAACCGTTGAGTGAAAGCTCCGTGGGTTCGAATCCTACTCCCTCCGCCAGTAGAATATGGAGAGATGGCCGAGTAGGTCGAAGGCGCTCGCCTGCTAAGCGAGTGTGTGGCGAAAGTTGCACCCAGGGTTCGAATCCCTGTCTCTCCGCCATTGAATGAAAAAAGCCCGAACAGAAATGTTCGGGCTTTTGTTTTTTTGGGAAAGCGGAAAACCAAAAATGAACAGGCCGGCTTTTGGCCGGCCCGTTCGGGGAAGAAGTTAAAAAGGATAGATTTAAATAACCGTTACTTGTTATATCGACCCGGATGCCGATTACTTTAGCAAAAAGTTCAAAAAAACTATATTATTTCTCATTTTTTTCTTTTAGGAATTTCCGGATTTGGACAAATTCCTCTTTTCTTACCCCGTCCATGCCCTGTTCATCCCAGAGCGGATGCCATTTGATGTCCGTGAGCCTCACAATATCCGACATCCCTTCTTCCGGGTCATGCCCCAATTTCGCTTCCCCGGCCATGGGATAGCCGATGAAGGTGATACTCTTTTCATAAAACTCGCTGTTTCCCGGAAGGGATTCAAGCCTGAAATCCTCCAACCGGATATCCAAGCAGGTTTCTTCTTTTGCCTCCCGAATGGCCGCCTGCTCCGGTGTTTCGTTTTCCTCCACCCCGCCGCCGGGAAAGCCCCAAAAGGCTTTCTTGTGCCGGGGCATCACATGGTGGAGCAAAAGCACCCGTTCATCCTGGATAATGGCAATCTGAACCCGGGTTTTTCTTTTCTGAATCATTTCCATCCTTTCATAATACCTTTGCCCTTCTCATAACGGTCAGCATCGTACCCCCGATGACCAGCGTGGCAACTCCCAAAATATTTAACGCATCCACAATGCTTGTAAAATCGGCAACTTTCCCGGCCATGGGAATCAGCAGCGCGTAAAACAGCCTCATGATCAAATTCTGGGTGGACAAGACCGTGGCCCGGCGATCGGAGTCGGTGAGTCGGTTCACATAATCCGTCACCACAATCCTTGAAAAACCCCGGGCAAACTGATGAAAAAAGGCAAACATAAAACTCAATCGAAAAACAAAACAGCCCATGAGAAAATAGCCGGTTGCCACAAAAAAAACCAGAATAATCAGCGAATATTTTTCACCTATTTTCTTTTCAACCCCATGGGCGTACATGGAGCAAACCGCCGTAAAGACCTGGTAGGATGCAAACGCAAACCCAAACCAGGCTATGGGCAACTTGCTGACCTCAAAATAGGGCTGGTAAAACCATAGAGCGGCATTGTTCAACCCCAGGATCAATCCGGAATACACCAGCAGCAAGCATAAACGACGGTTCTCAAAAAAACAGTATTTAAGAATTTTGATCAGTTCATTCAAATACCCGGTTTCAGTGATCAGTTTTTTCCGAGGCGGCTCCTCCAAACTCATGGCAACGCCGATGGCGGCTACAAAAAACGGAATCGTGGCGTAAAACGCCCACCGGAAACTTATAGCGCCGATAAACCCGCCGAGAATGCTGGCTACCCCGAATGCAAACAAATTGAGAAAAAACAACCGGCCATAAACTTTTTGAAAGTCGTCTTCTTTGCCCAAAACCTGCAAGGTGTCGTAAATCATGGCTGCATCCGCACCGGAAATCATGGCAAATCCAAAGGCAAAACAAATTTCCGCAACGAGAAAATGGGTAAAACAGGTCCCTATGCTATACACACAAATGGCTATCATGCAACCTGCGGCACCCAAAATGAGGGTCATTCGACGGCCCGCAATATCGGCAAAATACCCCGAAGGCAGTTCAAAAATCACCATTGCAAGGGCAAACAGCGATTGTAAAACCATGACATCCGTCAATCTCATGCCATGGCTTTGCCAGAACAGAACGATGGTAGGCACTGAAAATAGCATCCCCAGCAATATGCGATAAATGTAGATCTTCAGAATATTCGTTTCCATGATTTATTCCTTTTTATTGCCCTCCTGTTTTGAGAATAAAAAAAGCCCGCTTGGGGAAGCAGGCTTTTTTTATGATTTGTTGTTAAGAGGTTAAATCAGCGTCGCCTGCCTCCATGCTTCAGCCCGTAATAGGCCTCATGAATAAGATAAAAACCACCCATGGCTGCCGGGGCTGAATTCAAAGCGTTCGCCTTTGCAGATGAGGATTTTTGTCTTTGGATTTGGGTGCGGATCATTTTTTTATTCGGGTTTGTAAGGTGTTTCTGATTTTATGGACCTTTGTTTTTCATGCTATAAATGTTTTATCTCCAATAATCAAGATATTTTATCCTGAAACGAGCAACAATCATGTGAATGGGTCAGGATTTCCCGATCCTGTTACACACCCCCACCGCCAGGACAAAAATGATATCGGAAGCAAGGTGGTCGGTAATGGTTTTGTCATATAGAATTTTGGCTTCAGCGGGAAAATCCTCATCGCCGATCCAGTATAAAACCAGAACCGGAATCCGCGGCGTAATCTGAAACCGATAGGCCGAATCTCCCATGGCAATGGGAGTGCCATTGAGTTGTTCGCAGACTTGCTTAAACCCATCCAGGTCATTTCCAAAACGGCCAACAATCAAATTTGTTGGAATCTCATGGGGACCCCTGAAAAATGTGGGGCCTCCGGGAATGTCTTTTTCCGATATCCATTGATTTTGGATACCGATCTCCTTTGCCCTCAGTAGATACTGAATGATGAAAAGGTAATTGAAATTTTCAGGGTCCAGGGTGTTTTTGCCGATTCGATCGATCCGGGATTTCCCTGGGAATACGGCATAATCCTGCCCCCACATGGACAGGTGGTAGCAGCTTCGGGTCTCATCATATCCGCATAAAGCCCGGTTGCAGACCGTTTGAGGGTCTTGATCGGCCAATTCCTTAAAATACAGGTCATAGGATGGGGTTGGCATTTGTCGTTTTCCTTAAGAATCTGCCAGAAGACTTTAGCCCGACCTTATCATCTTTCCGTTTTACTTCAATCTAAAAATGAAGAGGCCTATTTTTGAACAAGAATCGACCGCATGCAAGACGGCGAATCAAGGTTCCCCCACAGAAAATAACATAATTCCACGACTTGATACTTATCATGTTTTCTTGGTAAACATCCTGACAAAGAGGATAATCAATCCTGTTTTAATATTTATTTAATAATATAATTTTTAATTACAATATTTTAATATGACTCATGACTCCATTACGCCTTTATTTCAAGATTGTGTTGATTCTATCAAAATCCAGATTTTTCTATCCGCATCCTTTCTTTGCAGAAAAATAAGGCATTGTAACCAGGCACAATTTAGAGCGTTGTAATCATGTGAAGTTATCTTAAACAGCGCTCATGCGGGCTAACTGAGGGACACCTTTTTCTTCAGCAAGGAGGTAAATATGGATGTGTTTCGCATGGAAGAAACAAGAACGGGTGAAAGCCACCTGAAGAACCAGGTGCTGGCAAGAAAAAACACGCTTCGCAATGACCAAGATATTTTTAAAACCAGTAAGTTTCCGATTAACGAAGTTTATCTTCCGGGGGCACTGGTAAAAAAAGAGCTTTCCATACAGCCATCTCCTGATGACCCGGGGAATACCAAGGCAACTGTATTACAACGGTTTTCGATCCGAGTGAATGACAGGAACCCAAAGGGTCATGATAAATTGAAAAAGTTGTTGGATCAACCAATAGTCAACAAAATAACCTTGTTGGATCTTCGACATGAAAAACTAACCGCAATTCCTTCGGAAATCTGGAAACTTAAAAACCTGACGGAGCTTAACCTCGGCTTTAACCAAATTAGAACCTTGCCCGTAGAAATTGGTGAACTCGCTAATCTAAAAGTCCTTCACCTGAACAACAATCACCTAAAAACATTGCCGCCTGAAATAGGCCAACTGTTCAATTTAGCAGAACTTTATCTAAATGGAAACCCATTGCTGACCCTGCCTTCGGGGTTGGCAAAACTACCTAAACTGACAAAACTCAATCTGGGAATTAATCACATCCTGGCGCTACTGGAAATGGATTGAATGCAATCCCTGATCCTTGGTTTTGGAAAACATACTTTATGGAGGGGATCATCACACCCCCTATGCATTTACTTGATATCATTCCTGCAAGCATTGGATGATCACGGGAATGGCCGGAGGAATTCGCTCGCTGTCGGGGGAGATATTTCGAATGATGGAAAGATGGGTACCGGTTACCGTTTCCATGGCCATGCCGGATAGTCTGGCGGATTCCAGGGAAACCGCCCCATCCCCCAATTCATTGAGCAGGGAATTGACTTTATTCGCGACCGTATCAAAAACCGCTTTTCCACCTGGAGAAAGTTTGTCCGAAAGGCTTTGAATTATCTGGCGGGCATCATTTTTTTCCAGAGGACTCATCACCCCTGCGATCACCGTTATTTTGATGTTTTCGGGATTCTTCCGGTGATTCAGGGTTTCAAGAAACTCGCTTCCAGGCAACAGGTCCTTTCCGGCTTCTCCTGCCCCGTCCAGAATGGGCAACAACCAGTGATATTCGCCTTTGGCCATGTGGAAAATCTGTTCCCGCAATTCAGCAAAAACCCGAAAATGGGCCAGATGCGATCCATGATTGGGTGTGCCCACCATGATGAGTTGCCTCACCTCGGGGAGCCCATCCTTTTCCGTTTGGTCTTGAGTGTGGAGTTCGGGTGAGGTGAGCATTTCCCTCGCAACCAGCCCACCCATGCTGTGGGTGATAAGGATCAGATCAGACTTTAATCGGCTTTGGCCGGAATGAATTTGGTCAAACAGGAATTTTGCGGATTCACGGATGGGTTGATCATTTGGATAATGCATCAACCAGACTTCAAAGCCGTTTTCTTGAAGGGCCGGGGCCAGGTTCATCCAGACTTTTCCAGGCTCATCCAGACCGTGAACCAAAATCACCGAAAGCTTGGCGTTTTCAGTCCTTGGGTTGTTTTCTTCCCCATAGGGTTTCAAACCGTATCTTTCCGTGATCCGGCTGGTTTGCTCGGGAAAGGCTTCCTCCACCTTTTTCCTGAAATCACTTCGGTTCCCTTGGCCTTCCCCGGCACAAATCAAGTGGAACATTTGAATGACGAGGAAAACGGCCACTCCCGCACCAAACAGCTTGACCCTTGAATATCGTTGGTTTGTCATTTCATATTGCCCGGAAATGCCATAAAAAAGGGCTTACAGATATTTGATTCTGTAAGCCCTTGTCTTTCATGGTAGGCACGATTGGGCTTGAACCAACGACCTCTACCGTGTCAGGGTAGCGCTCTCCCAGCTGAGCTACGTGCCTGTAAAAACAACTTTATAGTATGAAAACTGGTTAACACCTCTTGTTTTACCTGTCAAGAAAAATGAAATCCATGGGTTCGGCATCGATTTCTGAACCCTGTTGCCCCATCCCCTTGGGACCATTATTGCACTATCTTGATTCGAATCCTATTCTCATTGATATCAAAAATATTGATACTGAAGCCCTCGTAGGTGTTGAGCATCAGGGCTTCGGCCAAGGCATTGGCGCTGCCCTTGTAGTCCACCATGATGGTGGCTTCGTCGGCCTTCATCTCGGTGATGAAAATTTCATTCACCCCGTTGAGATTTCTCAAGGATTCCCGGAATTTCACAAAGGCTGATAACTGATGGGTGCCTTCAACCGTCACGACCAATTGGGACTGGCTCACGGAAACCCTGGACCACACGTTGGCTATCTGGTCTGAAAGATCCTTTGCCGCTTGGTCTGCCAGCCGGGTTAGAATATCCTGGTTTCCCAGGGTTTCATCACTTAGGGAAACAACGGCGGTTTGGATGGATTTGGCGATTTGCCTGCCGGTTTCCGCCTGGATGGCCCTGACCTCCATCATTCCTTTAAAGGTCCTTTTCTGGTCTCCCATGAGGTTGGATGCCTCAACCCGGGCGTACCCCAGAATCAGGACGTCGGCTCCGGAATTTCCGGCCAGTTGGGAAGCCTCCTTATCAGACAAGCCCGGGGTTTGCCTTAGCCCGGCCAGGTCTCCTGAAATACTGACATTTTCCTGGCTCACCACAACGAAACCCGATTCCCGCATCCCCTGCATCAGTTTGTCCGTGGTCAGGGTCATTTGGGTCTGGGGACCCCAGGCCCACCAGTATACGGGGATGGAATCACCGGTTTTCTGTTCGTACACCATGAACAGAACATGGGGAAGCTGGGTCTGGGCCCGAACATAACCCAAGGCTGCCAATTTTGCCTTCACCGTGTCCACCGCCACCGTGGCCTCCACCAGAACCCGATAGGTGTCGCCTGAATTCCACTCGGCCAGAACCCTGTAACTGAGAACATGGGCTTCGGTGTTGTTGAAAACGGACTGGTTCAATTCGGCAAAGTACTGGGCCACCCCATCGGCGGGCAGAAGATCGTTTGCCACTTTGCTCACCGCAGAAACCAGCGCGTTTGCAACGGCAAGATCTCTTGATTTTTCCAGGCCCTGGCCCACAACCTGGCCGCTTCCCACAACCTGAACCGTTTCCGTGTCCTGGGCTTGGGTTTTGCCAGCCTGCATGAGAAGCAGAACCAGAAAAACTGCGGCCGAAAGACCTATGGATTTTTTCATTGCATTCATCATGGAACCATCTTGGTGTTGGTAATGGATTTTATCAAACCTTGTATCGAAACGCATGGCTTAAACTCAGGCGCTTCGGAATAGGGCATAATCAGCAAAACTCTTTAAAATCTCCCGGGTTTTTGAATCAGGAAATAGGTCCAGACAGGCTTTTGCCTTTTCAACGTAGGCTTTTGCTTTCTCCCGGGTATAGGCCATGCCGCCGTTGGTTTCCAGTAAATCTACCAGATTATGAAACGCTTCTAAAGAAAAATTTTTACTGCGAATCATATCCTCCATAAAGGCCCTGTCCTTACCCTCGGCATTTTTCAGGCCATGGATCACCGGAAGGGTGAGCTTGCCCTCTCGCAAATCCGCGCCGGGATTTTTCCCCAGAGCCTTGTTTTCGTTTCGAGTATAGTCCAGAAGATCATCCGCCATCTGGAAGGCAATGCCTAAATTCAGGCCGTAATCAGACAGGGCGGCCTTCCGGCTTTCTTCTGCTTCCGCCAGTCCTGCACCGATTTCGCAGGAACCCTGGAACAACACTCCGGTTTTCCATTGAATCACGTCCATATATTCCTGTTCGGTAAGGTCCAGCTTTCCTTTTTTGGCCAATTGAAACAATTCGCCCTGGGTCATTTTTTCCGTAACCCTTGCGATGATTTCAATGCCTTCCATGATTTGGGTGGAAGCTGCCAGACCGCTGGCCCTTGCAAACAAAAAATCTCCCACCAGAACAGCAACGGAATTACCCCACAGGGCGTTGGCCACGGGTTTTCCCCGCCGCAAAGCCGCATCATCCACCAGATCGTCATGGAGCAGGGTGGCGGTATGAAGATATTCAAAGGCCGTGGTGAAGTGATGAACGTATTTTCCCTCATACCCGCAGAGCCTGGCACACAAAACAATCAGAAGCGGGCGAATGCGCTTTCCGCCCGAAAACAGAATGTGGCCCGCCACCTCCGAAACCAGGTCAAGGTCAGGGGTTAGATGGGTTTTCAAGGCTGCTTCAATCTGCTCCAAATCCTCATGGACCGCTTCAAGCAACCGGGTTTTCAGGTCGGTCATGCCGGTTCTCCAATCAAATCATATTCCAAAGTATCGGTTATTCTTACCTTGGTAAATGCGCCCCTGTCAAGTTCCCGGGACCGGACATAGGTTATCCCGTCCACTTCGGGGGCCTGAAAAACCGTTCTTCCCATGTAAAGTCCAGGCTCAGGAGATTCTTCAATCAGGACCGCAAGTTCCCTGTCCTGGTATTTCCGGTTGATGAGCGTGGAAATGTCCCGCTGGCAGGCCATGATTTCATCCTGCCTTCTCTTGGCGGTCCTTTCACTCACAAACCCTTTCAAACGATGGGAGGGCAAATCATCAAAATCCGAATAGACAAAGGCTCCCAGATGATCGAATTGGATCTCCCGAATAAATGACATCAGGGCATTGAAGTCCTTCCGGGTTTCTCCGGGAAAACCCGTGATCACCGTGGTTCGAAGGACGGCTTCGGGAAGATGTTTTCGAATCCGTTCCACCAGGCGATAGAGATCTTTTATTTTGTAATTGCGCCCCATTCTTTTTAGAATCCCGTCGCTTGCATGTTGAATGGGAATATCAAAATACGGGCAGATGTTCTCATGGGAAGCCATGGTTCTGATGAGGTTTTCATCCACACTTTCGGGATGTCCGTAGAGAAGCCTGATCCAGATATCTTGGGACAGGATGCTGATTTTATCCAGGAGATCTGCGATATTGGAGGAACCCTCAAGATCCCTGCCGTAAAAGGTGGTTTCCTGGGCCACCAGAATAATTTCCTTTTTGTGGTTTTGAATCAGGCTTTGCGCTTCCTTAACGATGTCGGCCATGGGCCTGCTTTTTTGTTTGCCCCTCAATGCGGGAATAATGCAATAGGTGCAGTGCTTGTCGCAGCCTTCGGCAATTTTCAGGTAGGCAAAGGGGCTTTGGGCATCTGTTCGGCGGATTTCGGAATTGTCCTGAAAATGGCGCCCATAGGGGTCGGGAAGAAAGCAGGTGCCCTTGGGCAGGGCTTTTTTGATCAGCTCGGGAACTTGGTCCAAAGCGCCTGTGCCAAGAAACAGATCCACTTCAGTCAGGTCGGCGGTTATCTTTTCCCCGAACCGCTGGGTCAGACATCCGGCCACCACCAGTAGACGGCATACACCTTTTTGTTTAAACTCTGCCAGGTACAGGATGGTGTCAATGGACTCGTTGATGGCTTCTTCAATAAAACCGCAGGTGTTGATGACAATGATTTCAGCCTCTTCGGGCTCTTCCGCATGGGTGAACCCGGCCCGGGCAAATTGACCGGCCATCATTTCCCCGTCCACCTGATTCCTGGCGCAACCAAGGGTTTCAATATAGATTTTCATGGTTCCTTTTGAAAACAGAGAAACGGTTCATGGCTTCAAATTCAACGGCTGAACCCCTTGGAAGGGTGATCTGTAAGCCTGCCGTTTTCATCCCTGGTAATGATCAGCCCCTCGGTATTGTCCAGCCGGTTGATAAGGTCCAGGCCGGCACCGGGGCCTAAAACCATGACCGCCGTGGCAAGGCCGTCGGCAAAGGTGCAGTTGCCGGAAAGAATGGTGACGCTCACCACCCTGTTGTTGATGGGGTAACCGGTGCGCGGATCCAGAATATGGGAGTACCGGACCCCGTTTATTTCATTAAAATTCCGGTAATCCCCGCTCGTTGCAACCGCCTGGTTTTCAAGATTCATGGTTTTGTATACTTGGTCGATGGGCGCATCCTTGTCCGGGGTGTTAATGCCTATTTTCCACAGGGTTCCCTCCCGTGTTTTTCCGGATGCAACCACCTCGCCCCCGATTTCAACAATAAAATCCGAATACCCGTTCTCCCGTATGAGTTTGGCGATCTGATCCACTCCAAACCCCTTGGCAATGGACGCCAAATCAACGGTTACGCCGGGAACTATCTTTTGCAGGGACCGTCCTTTTGCGTCAATGCGGATTTTATCAAACCCGATTTTGGACAAGGCTTCCTTTATGCTGGATTTTTCAGGAATGGATTCAGGAATCCCTTGCCTGCTGAATCCCCATAAATCAACCAGGGGCTTTACCGTACCGTCCCAGGCTCCTCCGGTCAAATGATACAATTTCTCCGACTCCTTCATCACATACAAAAAGTCATCGGATACAGCCTGTTTTTCATGGATCCGGAAATTCTGATTGAAAAGACTGATTTCACTGTCTTTTATATAGGTGGACATGCTCCGGTTGATCTCTTCGAGACGCTGGTCAATGCGTTTTTTCAGGAAGGTTGGGTCGTGGGCCCCTTGGGCCACAACCTTGACATGGTAGGTTGTGCCCATGGTGTTTCCGTAAAACACATGCTCTTTTTTCGAATCACATGCGCTGGGGCAAAGCAGCCAAAGAAGAACAAGGAAAAGGAACCCGATTTTTTTCACGCCAGAAAACTTCAAAACAATCAGACATCCCCGGTGTCATCCAGCAGATCCTCTTCATCCAACTGTATGGAGGAGTTGATTTTCTTTATACCGATTTCATCATCATAGACATCCACAGTGTCATCCAGCAGATCATCCAGCTGCTCCTCTTCGGGTTCTATATCCGTTATAATATCGATGGGTTCTTCGTAGTGCTCCAGGGCTTCCGTCTCATCAACCAGGACCTCGACGGGGTCTTTCCCGCTGGATTCCAGAAAGACCAGAACGCCCTCGGCGATTTTCATGGACGCTGAGATGGGGGGGAAAAGATTGCGGTTTCTGAAAGCGGCCACGAGGTTGTTTGACCCTTCCTTGGCGGCTTCTTTCAGCTCTTCCACATCATACTTTTGCTCACAAAGAATGGAGTATAAATCTTTATCAATTTCAGCAGTTTCTGTTATGACAAGACTTTTGCCGCCATCCTTGTCGGATATCAAATATTTATGTTTCACCTGGTATTTCCTTTCAAAAGGGTTTTTTCCTTTGTTGACCGTTTTCTCTGAAAAATGAGTTTCGGCCAAACCATATAATTCAATTTGTGTCAACAATCAAACGGCAAGATACCAGAATTCTGATTTTTTTTCACTAAATTTGAATCAATTCTCAATTTACCGGCAAAGAGGGTGTGCCCGGGATTCGACAGCACTGGAGAGGAAAGTTTCAAATCAGGGCTTTGCATGACCCTGTTGGAGTGGAAGCGACAATTGGAACCTCACCTTCCCGGAGGAACAAACCTGGGCCCTGATGCAGGTTTGGTCACCAGCCATCTGCCAGTTAACTCCAACATGGGAATCTTGGCATCAAGGTTCTGGCGGCGGGCATTGATCATGTCCACCACATCAAATCCACAGATTTGGAGAATGCGCTCCAGATTGGCGCTGCAGGAGGTTGTCCCATTTCCGCTTCCCCCGGCATAACAGTAACCAATGGCTGGTTTTGCAAATTCGGAAGAGGCTCCCCTGCCCCCTGAAATCATCTTGAAAAAAACAACGCGTCTGATCCGATCCAGAAAGCATTTCATGCTGTCACTTAAATCGCCAAAGTAAACAGGATTGGCAAAAACCACGACATCCGCGGCTTTGACCTTGTCTGTGGTGGATGAAAAATCATCTTCGATGACGCACCGGCCTTCATGGCGGCAAAGACCCCACCCGTCCGGATCGCATTGGCGGCATCGCTCCAGGGAAAGTTCCGGAAGAAACAGGGTTTCCGACTGACCGCCTGCTTCTGAAATGCCTTTCGTGATCGCTTGAATGGCCCGGGCGGTCTGACCTTCCCTGTTTCTGCTGCCGGATAAAATGAGTATTTGCATTTTTCCTCCTTTTTAATGGTACAATTTCTTCGCTTGGCGCGCGCATGACATCAGGGCCCAGTAACACAAATCAACTTATTTTCCTAATTTTGTATTTGCGTATTGAAATTCATCATAATCTCTTTGAATGATATTCATAAAGGCTTGAATCACGTTAAAGTAGGGATAGATAAAAACCATTTTAAAGGAATGAAGTCAATACAAAAAGAGCCCGGATGGATGCCCTTCACACGGCCCGACCTGATTAGAACGCCCCGGCAGGAGGGAATAGCACGGGACAACTTCCATTCCAGGGGCCTGCTGGGCCCATCAGCAATCAGTTCTTTTCAAAGGGCAAAATGTGGGTTATAAACTCTTGGTCAGTTTCTCACCCCCTTTGACAAGTTGAGGTCCCTGAGAAATAAGGAAACATCCCAGGCAGGTGCGGAGAATCAATGATTTTTTTCATGGGAATCAGTCCGGAAATGACGGAGCGGAACACCGTGGTTGTGGTGGTGAAACGTTATTTGAAAAACATCAAAAAGCATTATGAACCGGTTAAAATCATTCCCATTCCGTTGTCCATGGCTGACCCGTCCCTGGGGCATGAAATCGCCCGGCTGTATCAGGACAATCAATTTATCCTGAACAAAAAAATCTTCAGCCAGGATCGTCGGCCCACCAAAATGGTCCGGGCCCATCCGAAACTCATTATGAACCGAAACCCGGGAGATACGAGTGTGAAAAGCCTCAGGTTATCGAGCATCCCGGTGGATGGAATCCTGCCGGTAGGGGGAAACGACCCATGGATCAAGCATCCCCACGGCAAAGCCTTGGGAGATGATTATGATGTTCCCCTCAAGGATCTTTTTGAAACCCTGATGGAGGTGCATGAACAGAAACGCCTGGTCCTTACGGGGGATGTTCGGACCATGGTCATCCAGATTGAAAAACTCAAGGAGACCTTCACAAAAAATAAAGAAAAGCCCGGAGCTTTTCCGGAGGATTTCGAAGCTTCCGATGTTCTGACAGCCCTTGCCCTGCCCCTTTGGTTTAATGAAAAAATTCCCTATCAGAGGGCCTATAAAGCATAATCATGAATGACAGTATTGAAAAAAGGAGGACATGATGGATAAACAAGTGATGATCGAGATGTTGAACAAGGACCTGGCGGATGAGCATGCCGCCATCGTGAGGTATGTGGTTCATGGCTACCTGGAAGGGGAAGACACCCCTTTGGGGGCCGGGCTCCTTTCCCGGGCCAGGGAGGAAATGTGGCACATGCACTGGCTTGGCATGATCATCGGGCAACTGGGGGGAGAACCCAATATGAAACCGGCCCCCTATCCTTATGATCCCAAAAACCGGCAAACCATTTTCAAGTCCTATGTTGCCTATGAAAAAAAGCTGATTCCACATTATATGAAGGAAGCAGGTTTGGTGGATGATTCCCACATTAAAAGGGTGCTGGAGCGAGAAGCCTGGGAATCGGAAATGCATGCCACGAAATTTCAGAAAATTGTGGATAAGATGGCCCCGGATGTTGCCGAATCCCTGCCCGGAGCAGAAAACGAACTTCCGGAAGCTTTTATTGAAAAAGTTCAGACGATTGTTGTAGCGAAATACAATCAGATGCTCCAGGCCTTGCGCAATGCCTGGGTGTTTCAGAAAGACCCCGGGATGGGCTGGCAGATCATGGATTTTTCCATGACCAAGATGAAACAACTGGCCCATGTGGCGGAAGTGGCGGCTGAAAACGGCATCGAACCCAAGTTTCAACTGACGGGAATCGATGGGTCCGCAACCATTGGAAAGGCCTTGGGAAATGCCCTGGAAAGTGTCCAAACCACACGGACCCTTCATTCGGATCTGCTTAAAGATGCGGAAACCCAAAAGCACAAGGGCGTCATTGTGAACTTGGAGTTGTCCATCAAGCAGGAAACCTATGAGGAAGGCGACATCAGGGACTGGATGAAAAAATAAAAAGGAATCAAACCATGGACCTGGCCCCTGTTTTCCTGTATTCCCTCAGCACTTGTGTGATCTGCAGGGACGTAAAAGCCTTTCTGCAGAAGAAAAAGATAGGCTTTGAAACCATTGATGTGGACCTGTTGGAAAACGACCAGCGAACCGAGGTTCTGGACATTTTGAAAATCCTCAATCCAAGGCTTTCGTTTCCCACCCTTGTGGTGGGAGACGAGGTGATTCTGGGGTATAACCGGGAAAAAATCTCCCAAGCCATAAAAAAGATTGCCCCTTCGGAGAAGTCTTCCCTTGGGCGATTCCTTTCCTTTTTCCGGAGCTGATCGTATTGAAAGGAGACAAAATGGCGCAACCCGCAAAAAACATCACCATCCCCATCGACGGGTCTAAAAACTCGTTGCGTTCCATTGAGTACCTGGACCTGATGTTCGGCCCCGAACATGACCTGAAGGTATCCCTTTGCTATATTTTGCCGTCCATCCCCCTGATCTTTGAGGATGATATATCCCTTTCCAGGGAAGACCGGGCAAGATTGAGGGCTTTGGAACACAAAAACCTTCAGGCAGCAGAAAAGATCCTTGCAGAAGCCAAAGCCCTCATGGTGGAAAAGGGGTTTGCCGAGGAGAAAATTCATACCGCCCACAAAAAAAAAGACTCGAGCATTCCCAAAGATATTTTTCGCCATGCAGACGCCGGGAAATCCGATGCCATCCTTGCCACCCGACGAGGGAAGACGGAAGTGAAAGATTTGTTCATGGGGGAAGTGTGCCGGAATCTGGTGGAATACTGCCAGGAGATGCCCATCTGGATCCTGGGCGGGCATGTGAAATCAAAAAATGTCCTGGTGGCCGTGGACAGCTCTGAAAACGCTTTAAGGGCCGTGGACCATGCAGGATTTATGATTTCCGGAACCAATGCCCGGGTGACCCTTTTCCATGTGATCAAAACCCTCGGCGGCTTTTTCCCTTCGGAGGTATTAAAAGAAGCCGGTGACTTGGAAGAAGTCTGGCGGAAAAAAGCCGGGGCTCAGATCACCCCCTATCTTGAAAAATCCAAGGCCATGCTGGTAAAAGCCGGGATTCCCGAAGATCGCATTTCTATCAAGGTGGTGGAAGGAAGCCAGTCTCCTGCCAATGATATCATTCAGGAAGCCAAAACAGCGAGTTTCGGCACCATTGTTCTGGGCCGGCGGGGGATTTCCATGCTCAAGGAACTGCTCATGGGCAGTGTAACCAACAGAGTGCTTCAACAGTCCGATGGCTTTGCCGTTTGGATCGCCCAGTAGCGTCAACGCGAAAGTTCATGCACCCATTTTTTTATAAGATGATATAAGGAGTAGGAAAGTTCATGTCCATGTATGGGCCTTTTCCGGTTTTAAGTGCTGAGGAAGTTGCATCAGGGATACAACACGGTCAGACGGTTTCCTTTTCCGGGTTTTCACCCGCCGGTGCAGCAAAAGCCGTTCCCGAGGCCCTGGCCGCCCATGCCAGGGCCCAACACGCACTGGGCAAACCCTTTAAAATTCGTGTGATGACCGGCGCATCCAGCGGGCATAGCATTGATGAAGACCTTGCATCGGCAGAAGCCATTTCCTGGCGGGCTCCTTACCAGACCGGCAAGGCCCTGCGAAAACAGATCAATGCCCAGCAGGTTGAATATGTGGACATGCACCTCTCCCACTTGCCCCAAATGGTGGCTTGGGGATTTCTGGGAGAGGTTGATCTGGCCGTCATCGAAGCCACGGATATCACTCCGGACGGCAGGGTTTATCTCAGCACTTCCATCGGAGCCTCCCCCACCTATTTGAAATACGCGAAAAAGGTCGTGGTGGAGCTAAACCGGCGCCAATCTCCGAGACTTGCGGAAATGGCGGACATCATTGTCATGCCGCCGCCGCCCCATCGAAATCCCATCCCCATCATGGATCCCTTAACCCGTATCGGCTGCCCCTATGCCGTGGTGGACCCGGCAAAGGTCATGGGCATTGTGGAGAACGACGCGCCGGATACGGTTCAGAACTTTGATGAGCCGGATGCCATCTGTGAAACCATCGGTTCTCATGTGACGGCTTTTCTACTGAAGGAGATGGCCTGCGGCCGCATCCCCAAATCCTTCCTCCCCCTTCAGGCGGGCGTGGGGAATCTCGCCAACGGGGTCATGGCAGCCATCGGCTCCACTCCAGAAATACCGAATTTTTTGATGTATTCGGAAGTCTTCCAGGATTCCCTGGTGGATTTGATGGAACAAGAACGCCTTTTAGGGGCCAGCGCCACCAGCCTCACCGTCACCACGGAAAAACTCAAGCGGATTGTGGACCACATCGACTTTTTCGGCCCCAGGATTGTTTTGCGGCCCCAGGAAATTTCCAACCATCCCGGAGTCATTCGAAGGCTGGGGGTGATTGCAATCAATACGGCCCTGGAAGTGGATATCTACGGCAATGTCAATTCCTCCCATCTTTTCGGTACGGACATCATGAACGGCATCGGCGGCTCCGGGGAATTCACCCGGAACAGTTATCTGTCCATCTTCATCACACCCTCCATCGCCAAGGGGGGAAAAATAAGTTGCGTGGTTCCCTTCTGCCCCCACATCGACAACAACGAGCATTCCGTTCAAGTGGTGGTGACGGAGCAAGGGCTGGCGGATCTTCGGGGCCTGGGGCCCCTGCAACGGGCCCGGAAGCTCATTGACCACTGCGCCCATCCGGCCTATCAAGACATCCTGAACCGTTATGTGAAGGAGTCCCGGAACGGTCATATCCGGCATGATCTTCTGAAATGCTTTGAGCTGCATAGAAATCTCCTTGAAAAGGGAACCATGCTGCCGGAAGGGTCCTGAGCGATGAAAAACGGGGGCTTTTCATGATTCCCAAGGCTGAAAGAGAAAAAGGAAACCCCCGGATTCCCAAAATTCTCTATAATCCTGAGCTTCCCATTACCCAAAAAAGGGAAGACATCATTGCTGCCATTAAAAAGCATTCGGTGGTCATCATCTCCGGGGAAACCGGGTCCGGAAAAACCACCCAGATTCCCAAAATGTGCCTGGAAGCCGGTCGGGGTATGGAGGGGAAAATTGGATGCACCCAGCCCCGGCGAATTGCGGCCATTACCGTGGCCAACCGCATTGCCGAGGAACTGGGGGAACTCCCGGGCCATTCCATTGGATACAAAATCCGGTTCAATGACAAAACCCGGAAAAGCACCCGCATCAAGATCATGACCGACGGAATTCTTCTGGCGGAAACCCAGAGGGATCCTGAATTATTCCAGTACGACACCCTTATTGTGGACGAAGCCCACGAAAGAAGCCTCAACATCGATTTCATTCTGGGGATTTTAAAAACCCTGGTCACCCGGCGGAAAAACCTGAAACTCATCATCACCTCCGCCACCATAGACACGGAAAAATTCTCCAAAGCGTTTCATCATGCCCCCATTATCGAGGTTTCGGGCCGTATGTATCCGATGGATATCAACTACCTGGGCCCGGAACCGGAAGAAGAGGACAATGACGCTCCGTCTTTTGTGGAAAACACCGCTGAAGCCGTGGACCGGATTGTGCGGCTCTATCCTTTTGGGGATATTCTGGTTTTCATGCCCAC
>VMSV01000110.1 GCA_013791935.1 Desulfobacteraceae bacterium
GGAAAATAAAGATGAAACCTGGGCAACCAACGGGGAAGTATATCCCAAAGGGCTCTATGAACTGCTTCTAAGGCTGGACAAAGAGTATGATCACCCCCTGCTGTATATCACCGAGAACGGGGCCTCCTTCGGGGAGGATGAACTCATGGAGGGTAAGGTGCATGACGAAAACCGCAGAAGTTATCTTCAAGGCCATTTCGAGGCAGCCCATCGGGCCATCAACAAAGGGGTCAACCTGAAACGGTATTATGTTTGGTCCTGTTTTGACAACTTCGAATGGGTTTTCGGGTACAGCAGAAGGTTCGGCCTGATCTATGTGGACTATAAAACCCAAGAGCGAATTCTCAAAGACAGCGCCTTGTGGTATCGGGAAACCATCAACCGGAATGGATTGATCATCAAGGAAACCGCATTTGGATAAAATGGTCCATTGGACGCTTCAAGGCGTTTCTTCTGTACGCCGCTCCATGGAAGGTCCGTTTGTAAATCTTATGAACTCGCCACCAAGGAGGCCTAAAACAAGCGCAGTATCTATTATATAAAACAGTTGGTTGCGAACTAACGAAGCGCCCTGTCAAGCCCAGCCGAGGCAGGCGCTTGCCCGAGGCCTCCTAAGTGGCTCAGACAGCATAAGCTTTACAAACGGACCTTCCATTGCTCTCATAGGATCCCATGATGAATCCAATGAGGTTCCCTTGGATTGATAATAAAAGCCCCTTGATTCTTGCGTATATGATATGGCAAGCCATATGAAGACGACCATACAAATACCTGACAGCCTCATGGAAGAGGCCAAGGCCATTATCACAAGGGACAACACCACCCTGAAAGCCCTTTTTGAGGAAGGTCTTCGAAAAGTCATTGCCGAGAGAAAACATACCAAGAACTTCAAACTGAAAAAAGCTTCCTTCAAGGGCAATGGATTGAACCCTGAACTGAAAGGCGCTTCCTGGGATCGAATCAGGGAAATGAGCTATCATTTGGCCTGAAGGGGGTTAATTTTCTTAAACTCCGGTTGACATTTTTTCCTCAAGTCCATACAAAAGAAAAATCGTGATATTGTATGGAGTTTATCGGGAGTCTTGATCCATGGAGTGCCTCCTTAAGATCCTGCACCGAAAAGCCCGAATCAAATCTCCAAAAGACCTCATTCTAAAAAGGAGCAACCCTATGAAAAAGACCCTTATCATGGGCGGGATCTGTCTCGCCTTCATCCTCCTGATTGCCGGAAACGCCCTGTCCTTGGGAAAACCCGACAACACAGGCTTAGCCATCAAGCCTTCCGTCTCTCAGACCTTTGCCATCCCTTTTGTGGAAGACCCGGGACAGGTATCCCGCTTCACAGCCCGGATTCCCGGTGGAAGTGCAACCGTCAACGCTCAAGGAGAGATTGTTTATCATCTGAAAAATGGAAAAGCCTCGAACTTTATCCTTAAAGAAATGCCGGCAAGTCAATTCAGCATTCTGAATCCTCAAGGTCAGGGCAGACTCAAGGCCCAAGCCACGGTCTTCCACGGCAAGGGGCCGAAAAAGACCCTGGCCATGTTCGAAGGAGTGAGCGTGGGGAACATCTGTCCGGGTGTGGCTTTGACGGTCAAAGCAGCAGGCCGCAATGTTGAAAAGCTTTTCATCGTTGCACCCGGAGCCGATCCGGCCATGATTCGCATGAAAGTGGAGGGTGGAAAGCTTGCATTGGCCAAAAGTGGTGAACTTGAGGTGAACACGGCAAAAGGGCCTGTGTGTTTCACGGCTCCCGTGGCCTTTCAAACAGATGAAAAAGGAAATCGTGAGACCATTCCGGTCACCTATGCCTTGAATGACAATTCCTATGGATTTCAGTTAGGGGATTACGACCGTTCGCGGGAGTTGGTCATTGATCCGCTGCTGGCCTCCACCTATCTGGGCGGAAGCGGGACCAGCTACATTGAGACGGCCTATGATGTGGCGGTGGACTCCGCAGGCAAGATATATGTTGCCGGTACAACAGACTCGTCGGATTTCCCGGTTACGGACGGCAGCTCATTACAGGGAGACACCGATGGTTTTATCGCTAAATTCAGCAGTGATCTCTCAACCCTTGAGGCGGCCATCTTCATCGGTGGCGATGCCTACGATCAGGTCACCAGCCTGGTCCTGGCCGATGGGAAAATCTACGCAGCAGGTTCAACCTCTTCCTCTGATTTCCCGGTTACAACCGGTGCTTATTCGGAAACTCTATCCGGAAATTCAGATGCATTCGTTTGTATCCTGGATGAAGATCTCTCAACCCTTGAGTTCTCCACACTCATCGGAGGCTCCGGAGGTGAACAGGATACTGAAATCGCCATTGGTGAGACCGGGGATGTTTTCATGGTCCTGATTTGCGACTCCGGCGACTTTCCCATGGCTGGAAACCCCTTTGACAGCACTTTTAATATGTGCAAGAATTTTTTCAACGATGTGATCGTGGCCCGGTTGTCCGGAGATCTCAGTACCTTGAAAGCTTCCACCTATTTTGGAGGGTCTTGCAGCGAATACGGGTACGGTTATGAAAGCAATCCACGGATTGCCCTGGATGATGCAGGCAAGGTATGGATTGCAGGTATCACTGAATCCAGAGATTTTCCAACCACTGATGGGGCCTTTCTCAGGTCCAAGCCCTATGATGCTGAATATGTATTTGTTTCCCGTCTGGATGCAGACCTAAGCACCCTGGAAGCATCCACCCTGGCAGGATGCGCCCACAGAAGTTTTCGAGTGGGTTTGGCTCTGGGCCATGGAGATGTTTATGTGGCAAGCCGGTTTTACGAGTATTACACAGGGTTAAGTACATTCCCTACTACCCCCGGCTCCTACGATCCCACAGATCCTGAGGACGCGGACAAGGCTTTGATCGTTCGTTTCAAGGGCGACGACCTGTCCGAAGTGGTGGCGGCAACTTTCTTCGGGGGAGTAACCACCATCAATTCATACCCCGCCACCTATATCACCGACTTGGCCGTTGATTCCCTGGGGGACCTTGTGGCAGTCGGCATCACCCACTGCACGGACCATCCCACCACTGCAGGGGCCTATGACCGGACAGCGGACTATTCTCTCGCTGGTGGTACCTACTACCTGAGCCCCTTCTTCATCTCCCGGTTGGATGAGGACCTAACCACCCTTAAGGCAAGCACCTACCTGGGCAACCAGTACTACGGCAACGAACCAAGGGTTGGCCTGGCCCTGGATGAAGATGACAATGTTTATCTGTGCGGTATGACTGCAGCAACGAACTTTCCAACCACTCTGAACGCCTTTGATAGAAGCTTCAACAATGGCCAGTATTATATGGACGCTTTTGTCTCCAAGCTGGACGCAAGCCTTTCAGCGGACGCTGCGAACCTGGCCCTTACGTTTACTCCGCCCGGCGGCACGGTGAGCGCTTCCAGCAATTTCACGTATTCCTTCACGGTAACGAACAATGGGCCGTCTGCGGCTGTGAATGCTCATTTCACACACACTCTGCCCACCGGAACGACCTTCGTATCCGTGTCCACCCAGGGCCAGTGGTCGGAAAACGGGGGTACGATCAGTTGTCCTTTGGAGACGATCGTTCCTACTGGATCTGTCCAGATCCAGGTCACGGTCACGGCTCCGGCCACAGCAACCAGTGCCACCATCAGCGCCACTGTGTCCTCAAGTACCGCTGATCCGGTTTCAGGAAATAATGCTGTGAGCGCTTCTGTGACCATCACAGCGGAAGAAGATGAAGATGATGACAACGATTGGCTTCTCCCCGGGTGCTTCATTTCTACGGTACTTGAATTTTAATTTCTGATGGGTACGCCCTGCCGGGAATGAGTTCAGCGGCGGGGCGCATCCGAAGAAGATTTCACGCGGAGGCCGGGAGGCCCTGCGGTGATCCCTTCCAGGTGTGGATTGTCGCCTGAAACATTGAGTTTAATGGTTTGGACAATTTAGCTGCCCTCAAGCACGACCATGTCCTTTGAACCGTCTAAGGCAGATGAGAAAGGATCATCCGGTCCACCCTGGAGAAGGCAAGGGTTTCAAGATCCTTTGCCGAGGCCCACCGGAAATCCTGACAGCCATGACAAATGATCGGGGCACCACTGGGAGAGTCTTTGATCCATAGGGCTTCATAGGCGAAAAGGGTCAGTCGGAAATGGGTATAGACATGATCCACCGACCCTATTTTTTCCCCCACGCGGATATCAATCCCCAGTTCTTTATTTACTTCCCGGACCAGATCCCCTGCCATATCCTTTTTATTGAGAGAAAAACCGCCGGGGAGCTTCCACAGAGAGGCCAGGAGTCCGGTAGAAGGTCTCTGAACCACCAGCAAACGAGCTTTATCATCGAAAACCATCGCGCAGACGCCGTAACGGTGGGGGATTTTCCCCCGCTTTTCAACCACAGGCAGTTCATTTTCCAGACCCAAAAGTCTTGCCTGGCAGAGGGATTCAAGGGGGCAGGAAGGGCATAGGGGTGCTTTGGGGCGGCAGAGGGTGGCCCCCAGGTCCATGATGGCTGAATTGAAATCTCCGGGATTTTTTTCCGGAACCAGGGTCCTGGCCATGGATTCAAGGGCTTTGAGCACTTCCGGATCACCCGTGGATTCGTGGATGGCGAAAACCCGACAGAGAATTCTCCGGACATTGCCGTCCACGGCAGGCACGGCCCGGCCAAAGGCGATACTGGCAATGGCCCCTGCGGTGTAAGTCCCGATCCCCGGCAATTTGAGCAATTCATGGGGATCATCGGGAATTTTGCATCCGAACCGTTCCACAAGAACCCTTGCGGCAGCATGAAGATTCCGGGCCCTGGAGTAGTAACCCAAATTCTCCCAGGCTTTCAGCACCGATGACAGGGGGGATTGGGCCAGGGCCTCCACAGAGGGAAAGGTTTTCAGAAACCGTTCATAAAAAGGAATGACCGTGTCCACCCGGGTCTGCTGAAGCATGATTTCAGAAATCCAGATGGCGTAAGGATCATTGGTGTGGCGCCAGGGCAGGTCCCTCTTGTTTTTCTTGTACCAGGCCACAAGCCTTTGGGTCAGTTTCTTATGGATATCTGTGTCATTTCGAATCATGCCGCTTGTATAATCAATGGACCCCAACAAGGCAATACGAACGTCTTGTTTATTTCGGGATCTATTGTTGAACTCAAGTTTAAGGATAATTTTCCGATACCATAAACAATAAGATGGAACGGAGCCGAGCAATGCCAGAAAAACCGACCTACGATGAGTTGTTGAAGAATGAAGAAAAATACCGCACCATGCTTGAGGCTGTGGAAGATGGATATTGGGAAACCGATTTAGCCGGGAACTTTACCTTTGGCAATTCAGCCATGTGCCGAATCGCGGATCGCACCCATGAGGAGCTCATCGGGTCAAGCCCCAGAGCCGATGCGGACAAGAACACAAGCAAGAGGATGATTGCAGTTTTCACCCGGGTCTATGAAACAGGCCAGGGAGAAAAATTAACGGATTTTGAACTGGTTACCCCAAAGGGTGTCCGGAAAATTATTGAAATGTCCGCCTCTCTGGTTCGGGACTCCCTGGGCAACCCTGTGGGATTCCGGGGAGTGTCCCGGGATGTCACCGAAAAGGTCATGGCCCAGGAGGCGCTTCGGGAAAGCGAGGAAAGATACCGCACGGTGATGGAATCCAATCCCGATCCCGTGGTGGTGACCAATCAAAAAAGGGAAGTGCTATATTTCAATCCGGCTTTTGAATCCGTGTTCGGGTGGACCTTGACCGAGCATAAAAATAAGATCCTTCGAGGATTCATTCCAAAAGACAAAAGAGTTGAGGCCGAAACCTTTTTTAGCAAGCTTTTAAACGGAGAGAGCTTTTCCGGGATCGAAACCATCCGAAACACACAATCCGGTGAACGGATTCCGGTGTCTATCAGTGCTGCCGTTTACAAGGACATGAGCGGAAACGCTTTGGGAGGCATTGTCACCCTTCGGGACATCCGCGAGAAAAAACGGATGGAGGCCCAGCTTATGAATGCCCAGAAATATGAGGCCATCGGCACGCTGGCCGGGGGTATCGCCCATGATTTCAACAATCTGCTCATGGGGATTCAGGGCAATGTATCTTTGGCCCTGTTTGATCTGGAAGCGAATCATCCCCTTTATGAAGTATTTAAGAATATCGAAAAAAATGTTAAAAGCGGGTCTCGGCTCACCGCCCAGCTTCTGGGCTATGCCCGAAAAGGCAAGGTTGAAGTCAAAGCCCTGGATATCAATAAGCTCATCAAAGATATTTCCGACACCTTTGCAAGAGTCCGTAAAGACCTTGTGGTTATCCACGATTTTTCCCCTGCGCTTATGCCGGTTGAAGCTGACGAAGGTCAGTTGGAACAAGTTATCTTAAATATCCTGGTTAACGCCGGGCAAGCCATGGAAAACGGGGGTAAAATACTCCTTAAAACCGCTAACGTAACCCATGAGGATATTGACGATTCCACGTTTAAAGTCAAACCCGGAAAATACGCGATGGTTCAGGTTGTCGACTCGGGCGTGGGAATGGATGAAGAAACCCGGAAGCACATTTTTGAGCCTTTTTTTACCACCAAGGAAATGGGGCAGGGCACCGGCCTGGGATTGGCGTCTTCCTATGGCATTATCAAGAGTCATAGCGGGTATGTGACCGTTGACTCTGAACCGGGAAAGGGCTCAAGTTTCAATATATACCTTCCGGTTTCCGGCAAGAAAACCACGGAAATCACCCCTGTGCCAAAATCCAATCTGCCCGGAAAACAAACAATACTTTTGGTGGATGATGAGGAAATCGTCCTTAAGGTGAGTTCCAAAATGGCTGAAAGATTGGGCTATCGGGTCATAAAGGCCAGTGACCCCAGAGAGGCCGTGAAAATATATCAGGACCATTTCAATGACATCCATTTTGTGATTCTTGACATCATCATGCCCAATATGAGCGGCGGAGACGTATTTGATGAACTGAGAAAAATCAATCCGGCCGCAAAAATACTTCTTTCAAGCGGTTACAGC
The DNA here is from genome assembly GCA_013791935.1 of Desulfobacteraceae bacterium. Taxonomy (GTDB): domain Bacteria; phylum Desulfobacterota; class Desulfobacteria; order Desulfobacterales; family UBA5616; genus VMSV01. The sequence continues at coordinate 7,003 of VMSV01000110.1, forward strand.
ATCGAAGGCCAGGCCAGAAGCATTCTGGAGCGGGGGTGCAACGGTTTTATCCAAAAGCCCTTCAGCATGGTCGAGCTTTCTGATAAAATCCGGGAAATCATGGGGGAATAATCTTATCAAGCGCCGAAGTGTCTCATATCCAATGGTTAACGGCTGTCGAAATCATACTCAGCCACCCAGAAATAATCCAATTCCATGAATTTACAACGGGTTGATGCGGGTTCGACCGGCTGAACAAACTCACCGGGGGATGGAAAATTTTTCAGTACCTCAAAAGTGGAGCCATCCAAAAGTTTTCGTGTCTGGTAGGTATTCCCCTCTTCATCGATCCTGGTCACAGGAGTGCTGCTGCCCTCCACATATCGGTTGTCCATCATAAGGACCTTGGCTTCTTTAATTAATTTCCTGTGAAGCACCTGAAAAAAATCATCCATCTTGGCTTTGGGCACGTGGGACCACCAGAACCCGACCAGGGCCGCGGAAAACGGACCGTCCACTTCCTCTAAAGCATAGGCATCCGATTTTACAAAGGTAATCGGGCAATTCCTATAATTCTTTTCCCGGGCAATGCTGAGGACTTCTTCATTATAATCGGTTGCCAAAATGGAACAGGCGGACCGGCAGGCAAATTGGGTCCAGTAACCGGTTCCGCAGGCGATTTCCAATAGATCGCGGCCTGTGAAACTTCCGGCGATCATGGCCTGAAGTTGCTTTAAATTTTCCTGCCGTTCAGGTTTTTGATAAATGGCCTCATATTCGGCTGCACGTTTGGCATAGTAGTGGGTCATGGACATGTGGTTATGTGCTTTCCTTTTAAGAGGACTGCCCTTAAAGTGTTTGAGGGACTGTGCGTCATCGAAGTCTTTTCATGGTTCCAGGTTTAGAAACTATCAATCCTTCATCTTTCTCCAACTTTTCCCAAATATCTTTTACCACTTCATCCGGTGATCGATCTGAAGTATCGATGACCAGCCCGAGTTTCCCCAGGGCCTGTTCCATGGCGGCATAGCACTCTAAAACCCTTGTCCCCAATCGTTCACGCCCTGCTCGGTTTGCTTCACGATCTAACACAATTTCTTGATTTGCCCACAAAGTGATCAGATAAACGGGACAATCCACATTCAAATGATGGATGAACTTGGGCAGATGGGATTCGTCTTCGAAGACATATTCAAACAGGACAAGATCATACCCGCCGTTTACAAAGTTGTTCGCCACCGTGGCTCCGTTTTTATATCCGAGACCCGTAGCCACAGTGTTCAAATTTCGATTCACGATATGATGCTTGAAATCATCGCCGTGAATACATGCGCTGTTTTCGCCAAGAAGGGCAAGTTTCCTGGCAATGGTTGTTTTGCCCACACCCGCAGGCCCGTTGATGATGACGATTTTAGAGCTCATTTCTCCCGCCAATCTGTTCCAATTGAAGAAAACCGTTTTGCTGGTGGTCAGGATCACACCGGTTCGCTTTTACATCCCGAACATTTTAACCCGGGTCCCTGATGAGTCAAGATTTTTTATGAGAACGCCTGCTGAAAAGGTTTGCTTGCGAAAGCAATAGAAGGTAAAACAGGCCCTTAATGATGGTGTCCCCTGGAACAAGCAGTCAGGAGTATTTCTTAACATGAACTTTACAGCCATTGAGGAGGCCGGTTTCCAAGCGTGGCCAGCCTTCCGGCAATTCAACCATCATGGATGGGTATCCCGTTTTGCAGACGGATATACCAAAAGGGCGAACTCCGTGACGGTTCTGTCTCCCAATTCCATGGTTCTGGAAAATCAGATTCTTGCCTGTGAGGAGCAGTACCACAAGAAATATTTGTCCTGCATCTTCAGGCTCCTTTCCTTTAATGACAATTCCGGAATCGAATCCATCCTGGATTCCAGGGGGTATAAAAAGGGGGACCATTCCCTTGTCCTAACCCGGGAAATCCTGAACACACCCTTTCCATCCATGGTGTTTCCTTCCCTTCCCGTTGAGGACTGGATGCGGCATTACTGTGCGCTGAGTGGCAAAGAATTCAAAGATCACGCCACCCACATCAAGATGATCCACAGCATCCGGGATGAGCATCTGCTTGCCGTGCTTTTGAAAAATTCCCGGCCGGTTTCCTGCGGATTGGGGGTTATTCACAAAGGCTATTTCGGCATTTTTGATATTGTGACCCACCCGGACCTTAGAAACAAGGGATACGGCAAGGAACTTGTAGGCGGGATGCTGGCCTGGGCCGTTGAGAAAAGCGCCCACACGGCCTATCTCCAGGTGGTGTCCGACAACCGGCCGGCCATCAGGCTTTACCATGGCCTTGGATATGGCCCGGCCTACGAATATTATTATAAAATCGAATCCTGAAATACTCAACCCAAGGATGTCTTGTTTGAAAGAAATGGAATTATTGGGGTACGTAAGCATCCCTATGGATTTTCATTTTAATGACGTTCCATTTTTCGCCCTGGAACGGACGGGCCTTGGGTTCAAATTGATATTCAACAAAACCGATGCTTCTATAGGTTGCTATCGCGCTTGCATTGAAGTCAAACACGTTGAGGGTAATTTCATTTAAATGCAGGTTGTCAAACGCCTCATGGACGGCCAAGGATACGAGATCCTTTCCCAAACCCTTTCCCCGGTGCTTTGAAAAGATTAATACCCTGCCCAGGACACAGGTCGCGGCAGGATAATTAATATTCATCAGTTGAATATGACCTGCGGTTTCCAGGGTTCCTGACACAACCGCCTTGAAAACACGGAAGGATGCCTGGTCTCCGGTTGATTGTTTTACAGTGGCCTGGAGTTGGGCGTCATCCAGGGGATAGACATATTTCGGCCCCGACCATTGGAGAAGAAACCTCGCATCCGGAACTTCGGCGATCAATCCGGCAAAATCGTTTTCGTTAAATTTTTGTAGTGTGAGCATCCGTTCCAACTTTAAAGATGCACAAAAAGTGCCTGTTATTGTTCAACCAGCCTTATTCCATTTTGAATGTGAAATGGAATTAAAACTTCTCGTGCCGCACGATCTGCCCTTCAATGAGGTAAATGACTTCTTCCGCGATGTTGGTGGCGTGATCCCCGATTCTTTCCAGATGCCTGGAGATCAGATAGCTGTTCATGAAAAATTTCACCCTATGCGGCTCTTCCGTGACGGTTTTTTTTGCCGAATCATATGCGTTGCGGTGCATGGCGTCAATTTCATCATCCCGGGTCAGGACGTTGAAGGCAAGATCCAGATCCAGATTCACAAAGGCATCCAGGCTTTTCTTCAGCATCAACTGGACTTTTTCTCCCATGGTGGCGTAGTCAAAAGGAAAGGCCCCCCGTTCGGAATCATGGATAACCTGAACCCGCTGGGCGATATTCACCGCTTCATCGGCGATTCGCTCAAGGTCGTTGTTGATCTTGATGACGCTGATGAGAAACCGGAGATCCACGGCCACGGGCTGATAGAGGGCCAGGACTTTGAGACATTCCTCCTCGATTTCCACTTCCATTTCATCAACTTCATAATCCGTGTTGATCAACTGCTCCACCATTGGCAAATCATCCGTATCAATGGCTTTTACAGCCATCCTGACCCGCTCTTCCACAATGGAGCCCAGGGCCAGAATGCGCTTCTTGATTTTTTCCAGTTCATGCTGAAAGTGGATGGTCATGTATTTTTCCTTTTCATTTTATCCTCATGCACCGCCCCTGGCCGTTTCTTGGTGAGGGACAAGAGAATGGAGAATTCCCACACGGTTTCGTAAAAAGGTCGAAATCAAGGCTTGCGAATCCCGAGGAGTGAGGCGTACTTTTCCTGTACTCCGCAATGACGAGGGATGAAGCGTAACGCAGAGTTCGGCCTTTTTACGAAACCGTCCATATTATCCGAATCGTCCTGTGATATAGTCTTCCGTCTGCTTTTTCCCGGGCCTTGTGAAAATTCGATCGGTGATGCCGGTTTCAATGAGTTTTCCCATGTAAAAAAAGGCCGTGATGTCCGAGACCCTGGCGGCCTGCTGCATGTTGTGGGTGACGATGATGATGGTGTAATTGCGTTTGAGCTCATGGATCAGGTCTTCAATTTTCTGGGTGGCGATGGGGTCCAGGGCAGAGGCCGGCTCATCCATGAGAAGAACATCCGGCTCCACGGCCAGAGCCCTGGCGATGCAAAGCCGCTGCTGCTGTCCTCCGGAAAGGCCCAGGGCCGAATCATTCAACCGGTCTTTGACTTCATTCCAGATGGCGGCCCTGGTGAGGCTCTGTTCCACCCGCTCTGCAATCAACTGCTTGTCTTTGATGCCGTTGACCCTCATGCCGTAGGCCACATTTTCAAAAATGGTTTTGGGAAAGGGGTTGGGTTTCTGGAACACCATGCCGATGCGTCTTCTCAGCCAAACCACATCCACGGAAGGGTCGTAGATGTTCATGCCGTCCAGGGTGACAACCCCTTTCACCCGGCTGATGGGAATCAGGTCGTTCATCCGGTTCAGGCATCTTAAAAAGGTACTTTTCCCGCAGCCGGAAGGGCCGATGAGAGCCGTGACCTGATTGGGCGCAAAATCCAGGGAGATATCTTGGAGGGCCTGGGAATTTCCGTAAAAGAAATCAAGGTGCTCCACGGTCATTTTTAAAGTATCCTTCTCCATTATTTCTCGGTGCTCTCTGTTTTCTCTGTGGTGATATTTATTTCAATACAGACCCTTAACGGTTTCTTCTCAATTTAGATCGGTATAGTATCGCGATCAGATTCATGCCCAGGACCAGGGTGATGAGAACAATCGCCGTTCCGTATTGAAGATGCCTGGTTTTTTCGATTTCCGTGCCTGCGGTGGCAAGCACATAGATGTGGTAGGGCAGGGCCATGACCTCGTCAAAGATGGAATTGGGCAATTGGGGTGAAAAAAAGACCGCGCCTGTGAACATGATGGGCGCGGTTTCACCGGCAGCCCGGCTGATGCTTAAAATCGTTCCGGTGAGAATGCCTGGAAGGGCCGCGGGAAGTACCACCCGGTACACCGTCTGCCATTTCGTGGCCCCCAAACCCAGGGAGGCTTCCCGGTAGGTATCGGGAACGGATTTCAATGCCTCTTCCGTGGCCCCGATGATCACGGGCAAAGACATGGCCGCAAGGGTCAGGGACCCGGCAAGAATGCTGGTTCCCATTTTCAGAATCACCACGAAAAAGGCCAAACCGAAGAGACCGAAAACCACGGACGGCACTCCGGCGAGATTGCTGATGCCCAGGCGAATCACCCTGAGGAGTTTGCCCGGCCTTGCATATTCATTCAGGTAAATGGCTGAAGCCACGCCTATGGGCAAGGCAACGAGAATGGCGCCGATGGCAAGAGCCAGGGTTCCGATGATACAGGGAAGAATTCCCCCCTGGGTCATGGAGTCTGCCGGGGGCTGGGTCAGGAATGTCCAGCTGATGGCCCTCCATCCGTTTTTTACCACAAAATAAACAATGCCGCATAAAGCGAGCCCGTTGACCAGGGCCGCAAGTCTGAAAAACCAGAAGGCAGCGGCCTGGACAGCCCTTCTTCTGAAACTTGATCTAAACCGGGATTCTTGGATCATTTTGTTCATAAACTGGCCTCCCCGGTTTGCCTGAAACGATGGGTAATCTGGTCGGCCACCACATTGAAAATCAATGTAAAGATAAACAGAACGATGCCGATGGCAAAAAGTGCGTGATAATGATCGCTTCCCACAGGCGCTTCGCCCATTTCAGCGGCAATGCTGGCGGGCATGGGGCGAACGGGATTGAAGATGCTCGCGGGAACCATGGCAGCCCCGCCTGCCACCATGAGCACTACCATGGTTTCCCCGATGGCTCTGCACATGCCCAGAATGATGGCCGTGCAAATTCCCGAAAGGGAGGATGGAATAATCACCCGGACAATGGTTTCAAAATGGGTGGCTCCAAGGGCCAGGGAAGCTTCTTTCAGGGCCAGGGGAACACTGTGAATGGCGTCTTCGGAAATGCTGCAGATGGTGGGGATGGACATGAAGGCCAGCATCAGCGACGCGTTGAACAAGTTCAAACCGGTTGGAAGGTCAAAGGTTTCCTGTAAAAACGGGGCCACCAGCACCATGCCGAAAAACCCGATGACCACCGAGGGCAGGGCGGCCAGAAGCTCCACCGTGGGCTTGACGAATTCCGCAAATCTTTTTGAGGCGATTTCAGCCAGATAAATGGCTGTCATCACCCCCAGGGGAACGGATAAGAGGGCGGATAGAAGGGTCACCCACACGGAGGCCATGATCAGGGGAAAAATGCCGAAATCCGCCGGATCCGATGTGGGGTACCAGAAATTCCCGAAGATCATGTCCTTTACGGAAACCACCTTGAAGATGGGAAGACCCTCCTTGAACAAAAAAACCATGATGAGCAAAACAATCAGAACCGCCGCACACCCTATGGCGGTGAACAGATAATACATGATTTTTTCCGCGGCTTCTCTTTTGTGTATCACTGGGCTTCCATCTCTTTGTTGTCTATATTCAAACCACCGAAACCCGACCTTCCCCACGGTTTGCGTGAAGGGCGCCGGGTTTGCATTGTTCGGGGTTTGGGGGTTATTACCTCTCTTTTAGTAAAGTCTTACATAACCGCTTTCTTCAATCAGGTTCTGACCCCGGGTGGGGCTGAGAACGAAATTGATGAAATTCAGAATTTCGCCGGTGGGCCATCCGTTGGTGAACATGAACAAGGGCCTTGAAATAGGGTACGTGCCATCCAATGTGGTTTCTTTGGATCCGGTCACACCGTTTACACTGAGGGGTTTCAGATCCGCGTTGAGGTATCCGATGCCCACGTATCCGATGGCGTATTTGTTTTTGGAAACAGCCTGGGCAATGGCGCCGTTTGAAGCCATGACCTGGGCTGAGGGTGCAACGCGTTCTTTGTGCATGACTTTTTCCTCCCAGGTTTCATAGGTTCCTGAAGAAGTGTCCCTGGAATTTACCACAAGGGGCTTGTCTTCACCATTGATTTCTTTCCAGTTGGTGATCTGGCCCTTGTAAATGGCTTTCAACTGGTCCAGTGTGATGTTGGTTATCGGGTTGCTTGGATGAACCACGGGAATGATGCTGTCATAGGCAACGGCAAAGGGCACGGGGTAAATCCCTTTTCCGCAGAACATATCAATCTCCTTGTTTTTGATGAAACGGGAGGCGGTGGCTATGTCGGTTGAATTGTCGATCAAAGCTTTAATTCCGTTGCCGGATCCGCCGCCGGAAAGGGAAATTTTTGTTTCCGGATTTTTTTTCATGTAGGCTTCCACACATTTCTGGGCAATGGGCAATACCGTGGTGGAGCCCTTGATGACGATGTCTCCGGCATGGGCCAGGGTGGCCAGGTTGAAAATCAAGGCCAGGGCGATAAATGTGAATATTTTTGCTTTCATTTTTCCTCCGTTTTGTTTTTATGGTTGCTCATATGTAGCTTGGAATTGTTAGATTTTTGTTAGGATGAGGTTGGGTTTTTCTGAATCTAATCATCCCACGTATTTTAGCCGCGCCAACCTTTAAAGTTCCCGGTCACCCCCTTTCCTGTTTTTGGCTTGGGGTTCATCTGATTAAAACCGTGTTATAAATCCCAGAGTTTTGTTAACCCCTGGTTAGATTCATATTATTTTTCCGTGAGCAGAGAGTTTATCTGAATCTTCCGGTTGCAGAACTGAAGATATTTATTTAGGAAAGGCTATTTGAAAAGCCCTAACCATAAACTAATACGACCGTAATGAAGCCCTAATGAAACTTTCATTAAAAGAAGACCCATAAACCATCGAATAGGAATATAGCGCCCTTATGAACCAAAATCACAGGAGGTGAAGGAGAAAAGAAAAGGAGTTGGGTTTTTCGCAAGACACATCAATTTTCAAAACCATCATATAAAGGAGAAACATTCATTATGTCAAAAAAAAGGATCATTCTATTTCTGGCCTGTGCTCTTTGTTTTGCCCCCTTGATGAACGGGGTTTTTTTTGCATCCCCGGCACAAGCGGGTGAAATTCCGGACTGGGTGTCCAACACAAAACTCATCGGGGATTTTCGGTTTCGGTATCAGAATGAAGACAACGTGTACAGCAAGGTGGACAAGACCGATGAAATGGACAGGGAACGCTGGCGGATCCGGTTGCGATTCGGTTTGGAAACCGCCCCCAATGATCAATGGACCGTGGGTTTCGGTATAGCTTCAGGAAGTGATGATCCCCGATCCACCAACCAGACCATGGAGAATTTTTTCGAAACCCCGGATGCCCGGCTGGATTATGCCTATACCACCTGGAAGCCCATGGAAAATATAGCGTTAACCGCAGGAAAATTCAAGAATCCCATTTGGAACCCCAAGGACCTTCTCTGGGATAGCGATATCATGCCCAATGGTCTTACGGGCAATTTTAATATCAAGGCTTCGGACACCTTCAAATTCTTCATCACCCCGTCCTTTTTCATTCTGGATGAATACAAGGATGAAGCCCTGGACGATGAGGACGAACCTACGGTGAACCATCCCGAGGACGACCCCAGCATGGTAGCCCTTCAGGCGGGCACAAAAATGGATTTCAACAAAACCGTGGGCGCCACCCTGGGTGTCACCTATTATAAATTCAACAATACGCAGGATGTCGCTTTTTTTCAGGGAGAAGAGGATGCCAGCTCCTGGTCCGTGGAAGCCGAAGCGGGCATTGAATCCCTTCCGGTTTACATCGGGATCATTGGTCAGTACGTGGTTTCAGACGCAGATGACGATGAAACAGGATACCTTGTCGGGGCGGTGTGCGGCGATAAAAAGATCAAAGACCTCTGGGATTGGCAGGTGAAATACAGTTTCAGAAGACTGGAAGAATACGCCTGGTGGGATCAACTGCCCGATGCGGATTTCCTGGGCGGTGACACGGGTCTTAAAGGTTCCAAGGTGGAACTGGCCATGGGCTTGCACAAAAACGTCAACATCGGCATCAACTATGTCACGTCAGAGTATCTGGTGGGCAACAAGGACCAGGATATTGTTCAGGTGGATCTGAATGTGAAATTCCCCTGATGGGGTAAAAGCAGTGAAGAGTGAAGAGTCAAGAGTGAAGGGTGAACCGTGAACAGGGGGTGTAAAGGCCGTGAACTGTGAACGGTGAACCGTGAACAGGAAGAGTAAACACCTATAACAGTTCACCGTTCACCGTTCACCATTCACAGTTCACCGTTCACGGTTTTTTTCTTATGGTTTCAAACCCCGTCCGCAATTCCCCGGATAAAAATCGGTTCCATCTCCATGGCTCCGGCATCTTCTTTAAGGCGATTTACCAAGTCCGATTTTATTCCAGGACTTCGTTTTGTGCTGTCATATTCAGCCGCGGCTTTAAGAATCAGGGGAAGAAGCGTCGCGTCACTGGATGTATTTAAGAAAATACCGGGTTGGTCCAGCACCCAATGCACCATTTTCTGAATCACTTCCGGATCTTTCACCGGCTCATACCAGCTGAAACGCTTTGAAGGATCTTCGGCCTTCCATCGTCTTCGGGCAATGGACTTGATGGTCTGCATGGCGATGCCCCGGTCGGAACAGATTTTCTTCAGGCTGAAAAAATCTTCCGCGTATTCGGGATTCTGCATGAGCATGAAATTATAGGGCAGCAATACGGAATCAAAATCAAAATGGTTCAGGCTTTTCATGTGCATTCGGGGGGCCATTGTGCCGTGTCCGGTGACGCCGATGTGTTTGACCAGCCCCTGTTTTCTGGCTTGAACCGCAGCTTCCAAAGCGCCTTTTGGTCCCAGGGCGGTTTCCCATCCGGAATCGTCCGTGAGATTATGGAACTGGATGAGATCCACAAAGTTGGTCTCAAGGCGTTCCAGGGATCGATGAATGCTTTCCATGGTCCCTTGGGCGGTCCGCTCCCCGGTTTTGGTGGCCAGAAAAAAATGATCCCGGTGCTTTTTCATCCAGGGTCCCACCCGAAGCTCCGCATCTCCATAACTGGCTGCCACGTCAATGTGGTTTATCCCGAATTCCACAAGGGTTTCCAGGACCCGGTCACCCCGATCCTGGCGCATGGCCCCCAGGGCGGCTGCTCCAAAGATAATTCTTGTACTCAAATGACCGGTTTTTCCAAAGGGAAGCTTTTCAATCATGGGAAGGTCCTTTCCAGTTGAAGGGTTTTACTGCCGAAATTGGGGAAACTGAAGGGTGAACTCACTCCCTTTGCCCGGTGTACTCACAGCGGACACGGTTCCTTCGTGGGCTTCCATGATGTGTTTGACGATGGCAAGCCCCAGGCCGGTGCCTCCCAATTTGCGGCTCCTGGCCTTATCCACGCGATAAAATCGTTCAAACAACCGGGGCAGATGTTCTTTGGGAATACCGATCCCATGATCACGGATTCGGATCACGATATCCGGGCCCACCCCCCTGGCTTCCACTTCTATGACACTGTTTTCAGGGCTGTAATTCATGGCATTGTCCAGGATGTTAACCAAAGCCTGCTCCAGAAGGGTTTTATCCATAAAAGCGGGGAGTGCTTCCGAAGAAAGAAAATCGATACGGATATTTTTTTCATCCGCCTTTTTCTGGCAAATGGAGATGGCTGTACGGAGGATATCCACCACATCATTTTTTGAAAATGCCATCTCTTCATTTTCCTTTTCCCGTTCTATTTTGGACAGGGACAAGAGGTCTTCGATGAGGGCATTCAAGCGATCCACATGTTTGAGAATTATTTCCAGAAAATGCTTTGATTGGTCAGGTTCCATCAAGGGATCATGATAAAGGGTTTCCACAAAACCCTTTATGGTGGTCAAGGGAGTCCGGATCTCATGGGATGCGTTTGCCACAAAGTCTTTGCGGATGTTTTCCAGTTGACGCAGCTTGGTGACATCATCGATAACCACCAGGGTTCCGGTAACATGATTGCCGGCATCATGCAGGGGAGAATTCCGGACGCTTAAAATACGTTCTTCCCCGGCGTAAAAGGTAATATCCTCCTGAAGGATTTCCAGACTGGCCAATGCTTTTTTAATAAATTTTTGCAAAGCGGAGTTCCGGATCAGTTCCTGGATATTCCGGCCACAACCTTCTTCCGGATCCAGCTCAAACATCTTTGCCGCCGAGGCGTTCATGCTGAGAATCCGTTCGGCCGGGTCGATGGCCATCACCCCTTCCACCATGCTGGCGAGGACGGTTTCAAGCTCAAGTTTCTGCTGAATAATGGTTTGAATTTTTATTTCCAATTCTTTGGCCATGTTATTCATGGCCTCGGCCAGACTGGCCAGCTCCTCGGTTTCCGGAACCCGCATTTTGCCCAATTGTCCTTGGGCGAACCTCAGGGCTCCTTCCTTCATTTCCTCAATGGGGCGGGAAATGCGTTTTGCGATCCAAAGCCCCATGGCTCCGGCCAAAAGGCAGACGAGAACTCCGGCAATGGCCAGATGAACCCACAGGGTGGCCAGTTGATGATCCAGGGAGGTCAATGGAATGGCGGTTCTTAATACTGCAACAAGCCTGTTTCCCTCTATGTATAAGGGAATGGCCGTATAGATCATATTATTTTCCAATGTGCGGCTATAGCGGATGGAGCGGCCGATTCTGCCTTGTTTGGCTTCTATGATTTCCTGGCGTGTGGAATGACTCTCCATCTTGGATGGGTTTTCCTCCGAGTCCCCCACCACTTTTCCGGAAGGCAGGATCACGGTGATGCGGGTGGAGGAGGCTTTCCCCAGGGTTTTACAGAGAGCGTCCAGCCCATCGGGTTGAAGGGGAAACAGCAAGGGCTGAACCTGGTTTTCGAGAATCCGGGCTCTGGATTCCAGCTCCAGGGCGGTTTGATCCAGATGGAAATTCCGGAAAGAATAGGAGGCATAAGCGATGCAACACAGAAGGGATAAAACCAGGACCAGGAGATAGGGGGGGAAAATCTGGCGGATGAGTTTTGGCCGGGTCATGTTTTCTCCTTGAATCGGTATCCCACCCCCCGAACGGTTTCGATATAATCCCCAGCAGTCCCCAGTTTTTTCCTCAAACCCACGATCTGAACGTCCACGGACCGGTCCGTGACGGGGTAGTCCGAGCCCCTCACGGATTCCACAATCTGGTACCGGGTGGAAACCCATCCCGGCCGTTTGGCCAGGGTGTAGAGAATTTGGAACTCGGAGAAGGTCAGATCCACCGGCTCATGGTTGAGGTGAACGGTTCGACGGCCCGGATGGATTTCAAAGCCATGGATCTTCAGGATGGGGTTTTCTTCTCCAACGGATTCTTCTTTTTCGGCCCTTCTCAGGATGGATCTCACCCTTGCGATCATGACCCTTGGGCTGAAGGGTTTGGTGATGTAATCATCGGCCCCCAGCTCCAGGCCGGTGACGATATCGGATTCCTCTCCCTTGGCTGTGATCATGATGATGGGAAGGGTCTGGGTCCGGGTGTTTTTTTTCAGCCTTCGGGCCACTTCAAGCCCGTCCATGCCCGGGAGCATGAGGTCCAGAAGCATCAGGTCAAAACTCTCCGCGTCGGCCTTTCTGACCGCGGCTTCCCCGGTTTCCGCGGTTTCCACGCGATATCCTTCTTTTTCCAGGTTGTACCGGATCAGCTCCAGGATATCCTCATCGTCCTCAACCGCCAATATTTTCTGTTTCGACATAGCTATCCTTGATTTTTTTGGGTTAATTTTCAGCGAATTGCCCCATCTATTTTTTCAATTTTTATGATGATTTTATTTAACCAAGGTTAGTTTCTGATTAGATTACGGTTTAACTGCTGAGAATTCCCAAGGATTACAGCTCTTCCGGGCAATCCGGTTTTTCCCACCAGGGATAAAAATCCGGCAGGTCCGTGCTGGGTTTAAGTTTGAACCGGGGGGGCCGTTTCTCCATGAAGGACATGATTCCCTCGGCAGCGTCCGAGGCCCGAAACATGTGGGAAAGGGCTTTGGATTCGATGATATGAGCTTCCATGGGGTGACGGGCGGTGAGCATTTGCCACAACATTTGGCGGGCCAGAACCGTTGAAACAGCCGAAGTATTGTCCGCGATGTCCCGGGCGATGGCTTTTGCGGTATTCATCAATTCTTCAGGCGGCACCACCCGGCTGAAAAGGCCCATTTCCAGGCCCTCTTTGGCGTTAAAGAGCCTTCCGGTCAGGATGAGTTCGGCGGCCAGACTGATCCCCACAATTCTGGGCAGGAAGTAGGTGGAACAGCCCTCGGGTGTGATGCCCCTTCGATCGAACACGAATCCCATTTTGCCGGCCGCCTCGGAGGCAATACGGATGTCCATGGCAAGGGGCATGGTCATGCCCACCCCCACGGCATTTCCGTTGATGGCTCCGATGAGGGGTTTTTTCATTTCAAACATTCTCAGGGTGACGCGGCCTGCCGTATCCCGGGTGGCATGGGTGCTTGAAGTATTGACAACACTGTCATTGGAGGAGGCTCCTTCCGAAGCACCCTTTGAGCTTCTTGAACTTAAGTCCGCGCCCGCGCAAAACGCCCGGCCTGCTCCGGTAAAAATTACGGCCCTGACCTCATCATCCTCATCAGCCAGATCCAGGGCTGTAAGAATTTCATTCATCATGGTCACGGTCCAGGCATTCATGGCATCCGGCCGGTTCAGCGTTATTATGGCCACACGGTCTTCCACTTCATAGATAATCTGTTCGAAATTCATGTCGCGGGTCTCCCTTTATTGAAATTTTGCTTTTATGATCGATTCTTTATGTAATCGCAGAGCCTTTCCAAACCTTCCGTCAGTAGGTTTTCGGTTGCAGCATAGGAGAGACGAATGTGCCCGTCCATTCCAAAGGCTTCTCCGGGAACCACTTGCCCTCCCGGTGCATTTTCTGAAGCATCGGGGTGAACTGAACGGTTTTGGATTCTTGAATGTTTAAAATTCTTTCAGACAATTTCATTCGTGCCGATAATATCCTCACAAGGTAATTTTCAAATTGCTTTCAAACGTAACTTTCGTTGCCGCTTTGGTGTTATTTTGAATGCAAATTGGACTGAGTCAGGCCAGATTTACTTGAAATAAACATATAGATAAATATGCCCATTGTGTCAAACCTGAATGGCGGGCTGTTTTCCAATATCAGTGAAAAAAATTGATGAACAGATTTAAAGATTATCATCTTACGGAAAAGTTGGGAGAAACCGCAGGCTCCCTGGTGTATCGTGCCCAAGGCCCGGATGGTGTAAGTCCTGTTATTCTCAAAATGCTGAAATCCAGGTTTCCCACAAGCGCCGATATTGCCAGGCTCAAGCATGAATATGACATCATTCGTCAAATTGATTGCATTAACATCATTCAAACCCATGACCTATTCAGCCATGAAAACGGGTTGGTTTTGGTTCTTGAAGATATTAACGGCATATCCGTCAACCGATATCTTAATCAGTATCAACGGTTTGAACTCCGGGGTTTTCTCAATGCAGGCATCCAGATCGCCAATGGCCTGGGCGAGTTGCACCGGAAAAACATCATCCATTCCGATATAAAGCCCGGTAATATTCTCATCAACCCGGAAAGCGGGCTGATCAAACTATCGGATTTCGGTATTGCGTCCATTTTTGCCAGGGGCATGGAACAGACATTCAATATCGAAGCCATCAGGGGCACTCTGGATTATATTTCCCCGGAACAGACCGGGCGGATCAACCAGATGGTGGATCACAGAGCCGATTTGTACTCCCTGGGCGCAACCTTTTATAAAATGCTTACCGGCAGCCCTCCTTTTATCTCCAATGATCCCCTTGAGCTGATCCATTCCCACATTGCCAGGGAACCGGTCCCGCCGAGGGAAATTCATTCGGAAATACCTGAAATCCTATCCAACATCATCCTCAAGCTCCTGGCTAAAAATGCGGAGGATCGATATCAAAACGCCTTCGGCCTCATGGTCGACCTTGAAAAATGCAGGAGCAGGCTCACGGGTTCGAATGAAATCCCCCTTTTTAAACTGGGGAAAAAGGACACCTCCCATCAATTCATCCTTCCCAAGAAACTCTTCGGAAGAAAGCAGGATGTTAAAGAGTTGCAGGCGGCCTTTGATCGAACCTGCGGCGGGTCCGACCCGGGTGTGAATAAAAAAAAGATAAATCAAAGGATCGAATGGGTTCTGGTGTCCGGTGAATCGGGGATCGGAAAATCCTCACTGATCCATGAACTCCGAATTTCCGTGTCCCGGAAAAGGGGGTTCTATATCTACGGCAAATATGAGCAATTCAGGGGGGATACCCCTTACAGCGCCATTGCAGCCGCATTCAGAATCCTCATTCGAAACAAACTGGCTGAAAGTGAAGAAAAGATCACCGAGCTTGGAAGTAAATTACTCCAAATCGTTGGTCCCAACGGAAAGATCCTCACAGATATCCTTCCCGAGCTTGAAAGAATCCTGGGGCATCAGCCGGATGTGGCCGAACTTGGGGCAGATGAGTCGAGAAACCGTTTCAACAGGATTTTTGAAGCTTTTGTGGACCTGTTGATTGTTGGAGAGTATCCCGTCGTTCTTTTTCTGGACGATCTGCAATGGGCCGACTCCGCAAGCCTCCAGCTGATTCAGAACATTCTCTTAAAATGTCAGGGACAATTGCTCATCATCGGAACCTATCGCAGCAATGAAGTCCATGCTTCCCATCCCTTGCAGACTGCCATTCAAAGCATGGAAAAAGGCGGTGTTCCCTTAACCCGAATCCACCTTGAACCCCTTACCGAGCCGGATGTGAAGGATTTCCTGGTCAGTTTTCTCAAGTGTACGGCATTCAAGGGGGCCGAGCTTGCTGAATTGATCTATGAAAAAACCCTTGGCAATCCCTTTTTCATCCATACGTTTTTAAATACCCTGCATAAAAATCGCATTCTTCAATTGGACCCCCATTCCGGATGGGTGTGGGATATGGATCAAATCACTCAAATGAACATCACGGATAACGTGGTGGATATGTTGGCTGAGAAAATCATCAAGCTTCCTGAAAAAGTTCAGGAGATCTTGAAAAAAGGGGCCTGCATCGGGATCAGGTTTGAGCTGGAAACCCTTTCAAATCTGTCGGACATGCCCATTGACGAATTATTGTCCTCCATCGATGAAGCCATGGAAACCGGATTTATCAGGCTCTCGGGAAATTACTACCAGTTCAATCACGACAGGATTCGGGAGGCAGCCTATAACCTCCTCACGGAGAATGAAAAATCCGCTATTCACTACAGGGTCGGCAAATCTTTCCTGGAGCAGCCGGATGCATCAGCATCATCGGGAAAATGGTTTTTCATCACCGATCAGCTTAACCTGGCCTCCGATCTCATCACGGATAGGGGTGAAAAGGAAAAGCTTTCTGTCATGAATTTTGAGTGCGGTCTTAAGGCCAAAAGCTCCGCAGCGTTCAAGCCTGCAATGAATTATTTCAGGGAAGGCATCCATTTCCTTGAATCCTCCTGCTGGACCACCCAGTATGATCTTGCCCTTAAATTGTATTCACAAGCAGCAGAATCAGCCTTTCTTGCGGCGGATTATGAAATCATGGAGAGCTATGTTCAGAAGGTTCTTTCTTCATCCAAATCGGTTTATGATTCCATGTCCGTTTATGAAACAAGGATTAATTCCTTTACCGCCCGGGGAAATTTCAGCAAAAGCATTGAAACCATATTATATGTATTAAACAAGTTGAAATGTAGAATTCCCAAAAATCCAAGCAAGCTAAGGGTGATGGCAGCCCTGTTGAACATCTGGCCGGCCCTTTCGGAAAAGCGGATTGAGGCCCTGGCAGATCTACCTGAAGTTAAAGACCGCCATATGCTTGCCGTTTTCAACATGCTTTCGTATCTGGTGCGGGTTTCATTCATCACGTCCCAAACCCTGTTTGCCTACGCCACCATAAAATCCGCCCGTCTCTCCTTAAAGCACGGTCATTGCAAAGCCAATTCCGGCAACCACATCGGCATTGCCATTATTTTCATCACCGTGCTGGAGGATGTGGAGACAGGGTACAAACTTGGAAAACTGGCCCTGAAACTGGTGGATCGTTATGGGTCCACGGGTCTTCAGGCTAGAACTCAAACCCTCTTTAACATGTGTGTAGCCCACTGGAAGGAAGATGCCAGAACCCTGATCCCGGCATTCATGAAATCCTACACCATGGGCATGGAGAACGGTGATCCGGAATACAGTGCCCAGTCCCTTTTGATGAGAGATGGCTTGAGCCTTCTCACGGGGGGCAATCTGGTTGAAC